>JAWOGT010000327.1:0-22505 GCA_046496585.1 Halopseudomonas sp. | reverse complement strand
TCCCGTCCAACTGGAGCTGCATCCCGCATGAGCACGATCAAGGGTCTCAACCTGGTACCGATGGTGGTCGAACAGACCAGCCGCGGCGAGCGCGCGTATGACATCTATTCGCGCCTGCTCAAGGAGCGGGTGATCTTCCTGGTAGGTCAGGTCGAAGATTACATGGCCAACCTGGTAGTGGCTCAGTTGTTGTTCCTGGAGTCGGAAAATCCGGACAAGGACATCCATCTGTACATCAACTCGCCGGGCGGCTCGGTCACGGCCGGCATGGCGATTTACGACACCATGCAATTCATCAAGCCGCACGTCAGTACCTTGTGTATTGGCCAGGCCTGCAGCATGGGTTCCTTCTTGCTGGCTGGTGGTGAAGCGGGCAAGCGCTTCGCGCTGCCGCATGCGCGCATGATGATTCACCAGCCGCTGGGTGGTTTTCAGGGCCAGGCATCGGATTTCGAAATTCACGCGCGGGAAATTCTCAATATTCGCGAGAAGCTCAACGCCATTCTGGCCCTGCATACCGGCCAGACGCTGGATGTCATTGCCCGCGATACTGATCGTGACCGCTTTATGAGCGCCAGCGAATCGGTTGAATACGGTTTGATCGACAAGGTACTGGATCGCCGGATCGTCGCCGAATAGCGTGGGATTGGCCGCGTGTGAGTTGAACGGGTTCGACCTTTCTCCGGGCCTGACTTTTCTGCCGCCGCTATGGCGTGCGGGCATGTATTGACAGGTTCACGCTTGCAAAGTGGCATTATTGCCTGCATCTTTGTGAATGAGCGTGGACGCAAGTAGGGGTTTTAGATGACCGATATAACTGGGAAGGGTGACGACAACGGCAAGCTGCTGTATTGCTCCTTCTGCGGCAAAAGCCAGCATGAAGTGCGCAAGCTGATTGCTGGCCCCTCCGTATTTATTTGTGATGAATGCGTCGATCTGTGTAACGACATTATCCGCGAAGAAGTACAGGAAAGTCAGTCCGAGAGCACGGGCCAGAAACTGCCTTCGCCTAAGGAAATCTGCGGCATTCTCGATCAATACGTGATTGGTCAGGAACGCGCGAAGAAGGTGCTGGCAGTGGCGGTGTACAACCACTACAAACGCCTCAATCAGCGTGAAGGCAAGGACGACGTCGAGCTGGGCAAGAGCAATATTCTGATGATCGGGCCGACCGGTTCGGGCAAGACATTGCTCGCCGAAACCCTGGCTCGCCTGCTGAATGTGCCCTTTACGATCGCCGATGCCACGACCCTGACCGAAGCCGGTTATGTCGGCGAAGATGTCGAGAACATCATTCAGAAGTTGCTGCAGAAGTGCGATTACGACGTCGAAAAGGCCCAGATGGGTATCGTCTATATCGATGAGATCGACAAGATTTCACGCAAGTCCGATAACCCCTCCATCACCCGCGATGTGTCCGGTGAAGGCGTGCAACAGGCGTTGTTGAAGTTGATCGAAGGCACTGTTGCTTCAGTCCCGCCGCAGGGTGGCCGCAAGCATCCGCAGCAGGAGTTCCTGCAGGTAGATACGCGCAATATCCTGTTTATCTGTGGTGGAGCGTTTTCCGGTCTGGAGAAGGTCATTCGTGATCGCTCGGAAAAGAGCGGCATTGGTTTCAACGCCGCGGTACGCAGTCAGGATGTCGGCAAGAAGGTCGGGCAAACGCTCAAGGGTGTCGAGCCGGACGATCTGGTGCGCTTTGGTCTGATTCCCGAGTTCGTCGGGCGCTTGCCGGTCATTGCCACACTGGATGAACTTGACGAAGCCGCTCTGATCCAGATTCTGACCGAGCCGAAGAATGCGCTGACCAAGCAGTATTCGCGGCTCTTCGAGATGGAAGGCGTGGAGCTGGAGTTCCGTACCGATGCGCTGACCGCTATCGCCAGCCGTGCTCTGGAACGCAAGACCGGTGCCCGTGGTTTGCGCTCCATTCTGGAGAACGTGCTGCTGGAAACCATGTATGAAATTCCGTCTGCGGAGCACGTCAGCAAGGTGGTTATCGATGAAAACGTGATCAGTGGTGACGCTCAGCCGCTGCTGATTTACGAGACTGTCGACAAGCCGTCGAAGGCCATGCCCGAGGATTGAGTCAAGCAGGTATTGCGCCCGGCCATTCGCAAGAATGCCCGGGCGTTTTTATTGGTGCGGTGCGGAACCAGGCGCTGTCTTGTGTTGCAGTATGTGAACCACCTTGTTTTTTCGCCCCAATGCCCCCATCTTGAAACCATGGACATTTCTTATTTCGGGGCCAGTCATTGGCTGTTCCCCACAGCAAGCGAGCCTCAGCCATGACGACTCTCAGCGAATTACCGCTACTGCCGCTACGTGATGTAGTGGTTTACCCCCATATGGTCATTCCTTTGTTCGTAGGCCGTGACAAGTCCATAGAGGCTCTGGAAGCCGCCATGGCCGGCAACAAGCAGGTGTTGCTGGTGGCCCAGCGCGATCCTGGCGAGGATGATCCAGGCCGTGAAGGTTTATACGGACTCGGCACTGTGGCAACCATCTTGCAGTTGCTCAAGCTGCCTGATGGCACCGTCAAGGTGCTGGTCGAAGGCGAGCAGCGGGCACGCATCGAGCAGGTCGATGAGTTGGAAACCTATCAGCTTGCCAGGGTTGAATGGCTGGATGAGAGCGCCCTGGATGAGCGTGAAGCCGAGGTGCTGATTCGTAGTCTGATGAGCCAGTTCGAGCAGTTTGTGCAGCTGGGCAAGAAAGTCCCGGCTGAAGTGCTCTCCTCGTTGTCCAGCATTGAGGACGCCAGCCGCCTGGTCGATACCATGGCAGCGCATCTGACCCTCAAGCTGGACCAGAAGCAGGCGATCCTGGAGATCCTGCCGCTGCGTGAGCGGGTTGAGCATGTGCTCGGTGTACTCGATAGCGAGATTGACCTGCTGCAGGTCGAGAAGCGGATCCGCGGGCGGGTCAAGAAGCAGATGGAGCGCAGCCAGCGCGAGTATTATCTGAACGAGCAGATGAAGGCCATTCAGAAAGAAATGGGTGGGCTGGATGAGGGTCACAGCGAGCTGGATGACCTGAAAACCAAGATCGATAACGCGGGCATGAGCAAAGAAGCGCATGCCAAGGCGACCAGCGAGCTGAACAAACTGAAGATGATGTCGCCGATGTCCGCCGAGGCCACTGTCGTGCGTTCTTATATCGACTGGCTGACCAGCGTGCCTTGGCAGAAAGCCAGCAAGGTTCGTCACGATTTGAACAAGGCAGAAGAGGTACTGGACGCGGATCACTACGGCCTGGAAGAGGTCAAGGAGCGGATCCTCGAGTATCTTGCCGTGCAGAAACGGGTGCGCAAGTTAAAGGGGCCGGTGCTCTGTCTGGTGGGGCCGCCGGGCGTCGGCAAAACCTCGCTGGGTGAATCGCTGGCCCGCGCGACCAACCGCAAATTCGTCCGTATGGCACTTGGTGGTGTCCGCGACGAAGCTGAAATTCGCGGTCACCGGCGCACCTATATTGGCTCATTGCCGGGCAAACTGATTCAAAAGATGTCCAAGGCTGGCGTGCGTAACCCTTTGTTTTTGTTGGATGAAATCGACAAGATGGGGCAGGATATGCGCGGTGATCCATCGTCTGCACTGCTGGAAGTGCTGGATCCCGAGCAGAATCACAACTTCAACGATCACTACCTTGAAGTCGATTATGACTTGTCCGATGTGATGTTCATCTGCACCGCCAACTCGATGAATATTCCTGCGCCGCTGTTGGATCGCATGGAGGTCATTCGCATTCCCGGTTATACCGAGGATGAGAAAATCAACATCGCCCAGCGCTATCTGGTCGCCAAGCAAATCAAGAACAATGGCTTGAAAAAGGATGAACTGACGTTCACCCATGACTCGTTGCGCGACATTATTCGCTATTACACCCGCGAAGCCGGCGTGCGTGGCCTTGAGCGGCAGATCGCCAAGTTGTGCCGCAAGGTCGTGCGTGAACAGGTGGGCAAAAGCGCTAAAGCGACGGTCGTGGTGGATGGCGAATTGCTGGAAAATCTGTTGGGCGTGCGCAAGTTCAAGTACGGTTTGGCCGAAGAAGCCGATCAAATCGGTCAGGTCACAGGCTTGGCCTGGACTCAGGTGGGCGGCGAACTGCTCAGTCTTGAGGCGGTTGTGGTGCCCGGCAAGGGTCGTCAGATCAAAACCGGCTCGCTGGGGGACGTCATGCAGGAGTCTATCAGTGCCGCTTTGACCGTGGTTCGCAGCCGCGCTGCCAGCCTGGGTATTGCCGCCGATTTTCACGAGAAACACGACATCCATATTCACGTGCCCGAAGGCGCAACACCGAAGGACGGGCCGAGTGCCGGGGTCGGCATGTGCACCGCTCTGGTGTCCGCATTGACCCGTATTCCGGTGCGTGCAGACGTGGCCATGACCGGCGAGATCACCCTCAGAGGTCAGGTTCTGCCGATCGGCGGGCTCAAGGAAAAGCTCCTTGCCGCGCATCGCGGTGGCATCAAAACAGTGATCATTCCGCATGATAATGTTGGCGATCTGAAAGAGATCCCGGACAAGATCAAACAGGATATTGACGTCAAACCGGTGAAATGGATTGACGAAGTGTTGCAGATTGCGCTGCAATACATGCCGGAGCCCTTGCAAGAAGGGGTTGAAGAGATGGTTGCAAAGGATGACAATCACGGGGCCGATGCAAACAAGCGCATCAGCACTCACTGAGGTGTTAGCGGTCTGTACGTTGGGTCTCACCCTTGGGGGTAAAGGCTTGCCGCTCAGACCGCAGATACCACAGGCATTCCTTGACACGGTTTTTGACCGCTTGCTATAAAGCGTGCTTCGACCTAAGCAGGTATGCTGACTGGCCACGGCTTTGCTAAGACCACAAGCTTACATAACGACTAACAACTCACTGAAATTTATAAGGGGACTTAGAGTGAACAAGTCTGAATTGATTGATGCCATCGCCGCCTCCGCCGATATTCCTAAAGCGGCTGCCGGTCGTGCTCTTGACGCTGTCATCGAGTCCATCACGGGTGCTCTGAAGGCTGGTGATTCGGTTGTGCTGGTAGGTTTTGGTACTTTTGCTGTTAAAGATCGCGCTGCCCGGACTGGTCGCAACCCGCAAACAGGCAATCCGATTGAAATCAGCGCCGCCAAGATCCCTGGCTTCAAGGCTGGTAAAGCACTCAAGGACGCCGTTAACTGATAGCGCCTTGTGACTGATTGTTGTATCGGAGCCTCTGGTTCCGGTACGGACTTCGAATCATCAGCGCTTATGGCTACCGCCGCATAAGCAAACACCTACCGATGGTTCGGTCAGTTTCCCGAAAGGCGCATCATCTTCGATGCGCCTTTTTAGTTTCAGCGGCACTATTTGCAGTACATGCAACAGTTTATGACATGTCAGGCAGGCTTAGGTCGCCGGGCATCAGCTAGCCACTACGTCAAGTGTGCGGCAGATAACAGTTTTTTTGGGGGCAAGATGCTGCAAAAAATGAGGGAAAATGCACAGAGCTGGATCGCCAAGGTGATCGTCGGCGTCATTGTGTTGATTTTCGCTTTGACTGGCTGGGAGTCGATCAATAGTTTCAGTAGCAATGCGAATACTGCGGCTGAGGTCAACGATGCGGAGATTTCTCGTATAGAGCTCGACCAGGCTGTCGCCATGCAACGTCGGCAACTGATCCAGCAGATGCAGCAACTGAATGACAGTTTTGATCCGAGCATGATCAACGACAACCTGTTGCGTGAGTCGGTGCTTGAGGACCTGATTGATCGTGCCATCCTGCTCGACGGGGCTCAGGCCGCCAATTTGCGCATTTCCGAGCCGATGATTGATCAGCTTATTCTGTCCACCCCGGATTTTCAGGTTGATGGGCAGTTTGATGCCGGTCGCTTTGATATCGTCATTCGTAACATGGGCCTGGCTTCGCGCTTGGCTTTCCGTGATCTGGTGCGCCAGGAACTGATGATCAATCAGTTGCGCAGCGCTTATGAGGCGAGCGCCTTTGCGACGCCATCCGAGCGCCTGCAGTTGGCCCGGCTGGAAGAGCAGAGCCGAGATTTTGCCACCATCGAGCTTGCTGTCGATAATGATGCGGTGACTATCGACGACGATGAGGTCAATGACTACTACACCGCCAATGCCGACCGGTTCATGACTGAAGAGCAGGTCGTGCTGGAAGTGCTGACCCTGTCGCGCAGTGACTTCTTCGACCAGGTCGAAGTCGATGAGGCCGAGCTGCAAGCGGTGTATGAGCAAGAGGTCGGCAATCTGGAAGAGCAGCGCCGGGTATCGCATATTCTGATCGAAGTGCCCGCCGGCGATAACGACGCCGATGCGCAAGCGCTTGAGCAGGCACAGGCAATCGGTGCGCGACTGGAGCAGGGCGAAGACTTCGCCGAGCTGGCTCGCGAGTTGTCGGATGACAGCGGCAGCGGCGGTTCCGGTGGTGATTTGGGCTATGCCGTGCGGGGCAGCTACGAAGCTGCCTTTGAAGACGCTTTGTTCAACCTTGAAGAGGGTCAGGTATCCGCGCCGGTACGGACCAATTTCGGCTACCACCTGATCAAGATGACCGGGCTGCTGGCACCGGAAGTGCCCTCGCTGGAATCGATGCGACCTGAGATTGAGCGCGAGTTGAAGGCTGAGCAAGTCGAGCGCCGCTTTGTCGAAGTGTCCCGTGAGCTGGCTAACCTGGCCTACGAATCAGAAGATTTGTCCGAGCCTGCGCGTGCCCTCGAGCTGCAAGTCGAGACCATCGGTCCGGTGGGTCGGCAGGGCGCTGAAGGTTTGACCGCCAATCCACGGGTGATGGCTGCCGCCTTTGATCAGGAAGTGCTGTCTGACGGCTTGAACAGCGAGCTGTTGGAGCTGGATGCCGATACTGCAGTGGTGCTGCGCGTTAAAGAGCACCTGCGCGCCACCCAGCGCCCTCTGGCAGAGGTTAAGGACGAGATCGCTGACAGTCTGCGCTTGGAGCGCGCGGTCGAGCAGGCCGAGAGCAAGGCGGCGGAGCATGTTGCCGCGTTGCGCGCCGGTCAGCTTCAAGCGCCTGCGTTAGCTGAGCAGCTCGGGCAAAGCTGGGAGACGCATGAAGCGATTCGCCGTTCCAGTGGTGATCTTCCGGCCGCGTTACTGCGCAACGTCTTTGCAATGCCCCGCCCGAGCGCTGAGGGTGCGTCCTACGGCCATTTTCGCCAGCCCGATGGCAGTCAGTGGATAGTGCAGCTGAACGGCGTAGCGACGCCTGAGAGCCTGGAAGAGTCGGTCAATGGCGATCTGTACCAGAGTTTTATCGCCGGGCAGGCTGGGCAACAGGATTTCAGTGCGTTGCAGCAGTATTTGAAGGAACAGGCTGATATTGAACGCTTCTGATCCGCCAGGAGCCTGATGGCCAGGCTTCTGTTCGGGCGAATCAGCAGGCACAAAAAAACCGCAGCAATGCGGTTTTTTTGTGCCTGGGGTTAAGTCTCAATCCTCGAGATTACCCATGGCGGTAATGTTGAAACCACCATCCACATACATGATCTCGCCGGAGATGCCCGAGGCCAGGTCGGAACACAGAAAAGCGCCGGCATTCCCTACCTCATCAATGGTCACGTTGCGGCGCATGGGTGTCTGTTTCTGGTTGTGCGAGAGCATTTTGCGGAAGCTCTTGATCCCCGATGCTGCCAGCGTGCGAATGGGGCCGGCGGAAACGGCGTTGACCCGAGTGCCTTCCGGACCCAGGCTGGTGGCCAGGTAGCGCACGCCGGCTTCGAGGCTGGCCTTGGCCATGCCCATGACGTTGTAATTGGGCATGGTGCGCTCTGCGCCCAGGTACGAGAGGGTCAGCAGGCTGCCATTACGACCCTTCATCAGTTCGCGGCCGGCCTTGGCCAGGGCGACGAAACTGTAGGCACTGATGTCGTGGGCGATACGGAAGCCTTCGCGGGTGGTCACTTCAGTAAAATCACCATCGAGCTGGTCGCCGGGGGCAAAACCGACCGAGTGAACGATACAGTCCAGGCCGTCCCACTGCTTGGCCAGTTCGGCGAAGGCGTGGTCGATCTGCGCGTCATCGGCAACGTCACAGGGGAAGCACAGCTCTGGCCCTGAACCCCATTCAGCCGCAAAGCCCTCGACGCGGGCCTTGAGTTTTTCATTCTGATAGGTAAAGGCCAGCTCGGCACCCTCCCGATGCATCGCGGCGGCGATGCCGGATGCGATGGACAGTTTGCTGGCTACGCCAACGATGAGTACGCGCTTGCCGCTGAGAAATCCCATGCTTGTTTCCTGTTTTACTGGGCCACTGGTGTCTGGGCCTTGTTGACGGATACCGGGTGGGCAAACGCTGCCTCCAGCAACTGACGAGTATAGTCGTGTTGCGGCGAGGCAAATATCGCGCTTGCCGATCCCTGCTCTACGATGTGTCCCTGGCGGATAACCATCAGCTCGTGACTGAGCACTTTGACCACCGCCAGGTCGTGACTGATAAACAAGTAACTCAAATTGTGCCTGGCCTGCAGGTCGCGCAACAACTCCACCACCTGGGTCTGCACCGTACGGTCCAATGCCGAGGTGGGTTCATCCAGCAGGATCAGCGACGGCTTGAGTACCAGCGCCCGGGCGATGGCGATACGCTGCCGCTGGCCGCCGGAGAATTCGTGCGGGTAGCGGTGCCGGGTGGCCGGGTCCAGGCCGACTTCCTGCAGCACCTGGATGACCATCTGCTCGCGTTCCTGCTCATTGCCGATCTTGTGGATCTCCAGGCCTTCGCTGATGATCTGCGCCACCGACATGCGCGGACTCAGGCTGCCAAAAGGATCCTGAAATACCACTTGAAACTGCCGACGCATGGGCCTGACATCATCCTGGCTGAGCCCGTCCAGGCGCTGACCATTGCATTCGATCAGGCCCTGGCTCTCGACTAACCTGAGCAAGGCCAGGCCCAATGTGGTCTTGCCGGAGCCGCTTTCGCCGACGATACCCAGGGTATGCCCCTGTTTAAGGGTAAAGCTGGCATCGGTCACGGCTTTCACATGGTCTACCGTCCGGCGCAAAACACCCTGGCGGATCGGAAACCAGACCTTCAACTGCTCGGCGCGCATGATCACCGGCGCTGCGGGATCCACCTTGACCGGGTTGCCAGTCGGGTCAGCGGCAATCAGCCGTTGGGTGTACTCATGGCGCGGATTGGCGAACAGCGTCGCACAGTCATTTTCTTCGACGACGCAACCCTGATACATGACACAGACCCGGTGGGCAATGCGGCGTACCAGATTCAGGTCATGGCTGATCAGCAGCAGCGCCATGCCGAGTTTTTCCTGCAGCGACTTGAGCAGCTCAAGAATCTTCAGCTGCACGGTCACATCCAGTGCGGTGGTCGGTTCGTCGGCGATCAGCAGTTCCGGCTCGTTGGCCAGTGCCATGGCGATCATCACCCGTTGCCGCTGGCCGCCCGACAACTCGTGCGGGTAGGCGGTTAGCCGTTTGGCTGGCTCCGGTATGCCCACCAGATCGAGCAGTTCCAGAGTCCGGGCGCGGGCGGCTTTCTTGTCCAGGCCCTTGTGCAGAATCAAGACTTCGTTGATCTGCCGTTCGACACTGTGCAGCGGGTTCAATGAGCTCATCGGCTCCTGAAAGATCATCGAGATGCGATTGCCGCGTACTTGCCGCAGGCGCTTCTCGTTGGCCAGCAGCAGGTCTTCGCCTTTATAGAGAATGCGTCCGCTCGGGTGATGGGCGAGGCTGGGTAACAGGCGCAATATCGAATGCGCAGTCACCGATTTGCCTGAGCCGCTTTCACCGACCAGAGCCAGGGTTTCGCCGGGGCGTATATCCAGGCTGACCTGGCGCACCGCCATGACCTCTTCCTGTTCGCTGCGAAAGGCGACGCTGAGGTTGTCGATGCGGATCAATGGCTGTTCAGACATGTCATTTCCTTGGGTCGAAGGCGTCACGCAGTGCCTCGCCGATAAAAACCAGCAGGCTGAGCATCAGCGACAGCACGACGAAGGCAGTGATGCCCAGCCAGGGTGCTTGCAGGTTGGCCTTGCCCTGGGCGATCAGTTCGCCCAGGGAGGGCGAGCCGGCCGGCAGGCCAAAGCCAAGAAAGTCCAGCGAGGTCAGCGTGATGACCCCGCCGGTCAGAATAAACGGGAAGAAGGTCAGCGTGGCGACCATCGCGTTGGGCAGAATGTGCCGGAACATGATGATGCGGTTGTTCGCGCCCAACGCCCGCGCGGCGCGCACGTACTCCAGATTGCGACCGCGCAGGAATTCAGCGCGCACCACGTCGACCAGCGCCATCCAGGAAAACAGCAGCATGATGCCCAGCAGCCACCAGAAATTCGGCTGCACAAAGCTGGCCAGAATGATCAGCAGGTAGAGCACCGGCAGGCCCGACCAGACTTCGATAAAGCGCTGCCCGAACAGATCGATACGGCCACCGTAGAAACCCTGAATCGCGCCCACGACCACGCCGATGATGGAGCTGATGATGGTCAGCGTCAGGGCGAACAGGACCGAGATACGAAAGCCATAGATCACCCGTGAGCTGACATCGCGGGCCTGGTCGTCAGTGCCCAGCCAGTTTTCCGCCGAGGGCGGCGCCGGAGCCGGCGCCTCCAGGTCGTAGTTGATCGTATCGTAATAGAACGGGATGGGCGGCCAGAGCATCCAGCCCTCACCGTCCTCTTCGATCAATTGGCGGATATACGGGCTGCGATAATTGGCCGAGATCGGAAATTCGCCGCCAAACTCGGTCTCGGCGTAGCGTTTGAAAACCGGAAAGTAGTAACTGTTTTCGTACTGGACCAGCAGCGGCTTGTCGTTGGCGAGCATTTCCGCGCCGAGGCTGAGCACAAACAGCACCATGAAGATATGCAGCGACCACCAGCCACGCCGATTGGCTTTAAACAGGGCAAAGCGCCGGCGGTTAAGCGGCGAGAGAGTGAAGTTCAACGCCATGCTCAGCCCTCCCGGTTTTCAAAGTCGATACGCGGATCGACCAGGGTGTAGGTGATGTCGCCGATCAGTTTCACCACCAGACCCAGCAACGTGAAAATATACAGGGTGCCGAACATCACCGGGTAATCGCGGTTGATTGCCGCCTCGAAGCCCAGCAGACCCAGGCCGTCGAGGGAAAAAATCACCTCAATCAACAGTGCGCCGGTAAAGAACACACTGATCAAGGCTGAGGGGAAGCCGGCAATAATCAGCAACATCGCATTGCGGAACACGTGGCCATAGAGTACCCGGCCGGCCGACAGGCCCTTGGCCTTGGCGGTGACCACATACTGCTTGCCAATTTCATCCAGAAAGCAGTTCTTGGTCAGCATCGTCAGGGTCGCAAAGCTGCCGATGACCATGGCGGTAATCGGCAGCACCAGGTGCCAGGCATAATCCTTGGTCTTTTCCCAGCTGCTGAGGTCTTCCCAGTTGTTGGAGGTCAAACCGCGCAGGGGGAACCAGTCAAAATAACTGCCGCCGGCGAACACCACGATCAACAGAATGGCCAGCAGAAAGCCGGGGATCGCATAGCCGACGATGATCAGCGAACTGGTCCAGACATCGAAGGTGCTGCCATGCCGTACCGCCTTGCGAATGCCCAGCGGAATGGAGATCAGATAGGTCAGCAGGGTGGTCCACAAGCCCAGCGAGATGGAGACCGGCATTTTCTCCAGAATCAGATCGATCACGCTGGCGTCGCGGAAAAAGCTGTCGCCAAAATCGAAGGTCGTATAGCCCTTGATCATCAGCCAGAAACGCTCAGGAGCGGGTTTGTCGAAACCGTACATGCGTTCTATTTCGGCGATGATGTCCGGGTCCAGGCCCTGGGCGCCACGGTAACTGCCGCCGCTGGCCACCTCGCCCTGCATGCTGCCGGAAATGCGGCTGGTAGCGCCCTCGAAGCCCTCCAGGTTGGCAATCATCTGCTCGACCGGGCCGCCGGGGGCGGCCTGGATAATCAGAAAGTTGATCAGCAAGATGCCGAACAGGGTAGGGATGATCAGTAGCAGACGGCGGACGATGTAGGCCAGCATGCTCAGTTTTCCTGTGTGTCTATCAGCGTTGGAGTCCCTTGCAACGCGGCCTCTTTGGCCGGATCAACCCACCAGGTGAAGAGTCCCAGATCATAGCGCGGGGAAGTTTCCGGGTGAGCGAATTTGTTCCAGTAGGCTACCCGGTAGACCGAGGTGTGGAAGTTCGGTACCAGATAGTGCCCGACCCGTAATACACGGTCCAGGGCGCGGGTGTGGGTGATCAGCGATTCCCGCGAATCGGCTTGAATCAGGCCCTCGACCAGGGCATCCACCACCGGGTCGCGCAGGCCCATCAGGTTCCGGCTGCCGGGGTTGTCGGCGCTGGCGGAGTGCCAATATTCGCGCTGCTCGTTGCCCGGCGAGTTGGACTGGCCAAAACCGCTGACGACCATGTCGAAATCCCGTGAACGCAAGCGATTGATGTACTGCGAGCTATCCACGCGGCGCAAGGTCATCTCGATGCCCAGCGACGCCAGGTTGCGCTTGAACGGCAGCACCACCCGCTCGAAATCAGCCTGCACGATGAGGAATTCAAAGCTCAATTGTTGGCCATCGGCGTTGATCAAGCGGTCTTCCTGGATCTCCCAGCCGGCTTCTTGCAGCAGCGCATAAGCGTCACGCATTTGCTCGCGAATGATGCCGCTGGCATCGGTCACCGGTGGTGAGTAGGCCAGGCCGAAAACGGCTGCCGGGAGCTGATCGCGCCAGGGTTCCAGCAACGCCAGTTCCGCGGCATCAGGCTCGCCACTGGCGCCCAGTTCGGAATTGTCAAAAAAGCTCTCGGTACGGGTATAGGCGTCATGGAACAGGCGGCCATTGGACCACTCGAAATCAAACAGCAGGCTGATCGCCTTGCGCACTCGGGGGTCGGCAAAGTACGGGCGGCGCGTGTTGAACACGAAGCCCTGCATGCCCTGGGTGTTCAGGTTGGGGATCTCTTCCTTGACGATGCGCCCGTCACGCAGGGGTGGGCTGTCATAGCCGGTCGCCCAGTTTTTCGCGCTGACTTCCTGGTTGACATCAAACTGGCCGGCCTTGAAGGCTTCCAGTGCCACGCCGGTATCGCGATAGTAGTCGACGATCACCCGGTCAAAGTTGTTGAAACCACGGCGCACCGGCAACTCGGCCGCCCAGTAGTCCTTGACGCGTTCGTAGGTAATGTTACGTCCGCTGCTAACCCGGCTGATGCGGTAGGGACCGCTGCCCAGCGGCGGCTCCAGCGTGGTGCGGCCGAATTCGCGATCCGCCCAGTAATGCGCTGGCAGTACCGGTAACTGGCCAATGACCAGCGGCAACTCACGGTTCTGCGCGTGGTGAAAGTGAAAAATGACGCTATGCTCGTTTTCCGCTAGCACCTCTTTGACATCGGCATAATAGGCCTTGTAAAAAGGTGCGCCTTGCTCGGTCAGGGTATTGAAGGTAAACACCACATCGCTGGCGGTGACCGGTTGGCCATCATGAAAGCGTGCTTCGGGGCGCAGGTGAAAGCGTACCCAGGTATCGTCCGGCGCGCGCTCGATGCGTTCGGCCAGCAGTCCGTATTCGGTAAACGGCTCGTCCAGCGCGTGGAACGTCAGGGTGTCGTAAATCAATGACAACTGCTCGACACTGTTGCCGCGGGTAATAAAGCCGTTCAATGAATCGAAACTGCCGAACCCTGACAGGCGCAGGGTGCCGCCTTTGGGAGCGTCCGGGTTGACGTAGTTGAAGTGCTGGAAATCCGCGGGATAGGCAGGCGGTTCACCGTACAGGGTCAGTGCATGGCTGCCCGCCGAGGTGTGCGCGGCAGGTTCAGCCATAGCCTGGCTGGTCAGGGTGATCAAGGCGCATGCGCAGAGCGTTTTGAGTAAATCGTGCATCCAGTGACCTTGTTTATTATTCAGAATTTTTTATTCAGTACCCGGCATCATCCACCAGGTGCGTATGGCCAGCGAATAGGGCGGCGGCGCTGGGGATTTAAGCCATTCACGATGGGCGATGCGATGGTGGTCAATATACCAGTTCGGAATTGTATAGTGTTCCCATAATAACACCCGGTCCAATGCCTTGGTGGCGCCAATCTGCTGATCACGGTTGCTGGCCGCGAGGAGTTTTTCCAGCAGTGCATCGACCACCGGATTGTCGACGCCGGCGTAGTTGCGACTACCCTGAACGCTGCGCTGGCTGGAATGGAAATAGATGTGCTGTTCCATCCCCGGTGACAGGCCTTGTGGCAGGGTTGCGAGAATCATGTCGTAATCGAACTGATCGAGGCGCGATTTGTACTGGGCGCGGTCCACTGTGCGGATGCGCATATCGATCCCCAGGCGCGCCAGATTGGTCCGGAAGGGCTGGATAATGCGTTCCAGACTGGGGTTGACCAGCAGCACCTCGAAAATGAGCTGGTTGCCGCTGGCGTTCTGCAGCCGACCATCGCGCAAGGTCCAGCCGGCGTCCTTGAACAGCTCCACCGCCCGGCGCAGACTGTCGCGGGAGATACCGCGGCCATCGGTGGTGGGCAGGCTGAACGGCTGGGTGAAGAGTTCCCGGGGCAACTGCTTACGGTGTTCGTTCAGGTACAGGAATTCCTGGCCGGCCGGTAGCTCGGTGGCGCTGAACGGGCTGTTCGGGTAATAGCTCTGTGAGCGGCGATAGGCATTGTAAAACAACACCCGATTCGACCATTCGAAGTCGAACAGCATGCCCAGCGCCTCACGCATGCTGCGCTGCTCGAACGGCGTGCGCCGGGTGTTGAAGAACAATGCCTGGGTCGAGCTGGGAATCTGGTGCTTGACCTCGCGCTTTTCGACCTGGCGATTGCGTACCGCGGGGAAGTCATAGGCATTGGCCCAGTTACTGGCTTTGTGATCGAAGTAAAAGTCGAACTCGCCGGCCTTGAAGGCTTCGAAGGCAATGCTATTGTCGCGGTAGAATTCGGCCTCCAGCCGATCGAAATTGTATTTGCCGCGGTTGATTGGCAAATCCTTGCCCCAGTAATCGGTAACCCGTTCGAAGGTGATCCGGCGCCCCGGTGATACGTTGGTTATGCGGTAGGGGCCACTGTTCAAGCCCGGTTGAAAGGTGGTGTCGCCAAAGCTGCGGCCTTCCCAGTGGTGGGCTGGCAGTATCGGTAGCTCACCCAGGCGTAGAATCAGCAGCGGGTTGTCGGCGCGGCTGAACACAAAGCGAATGCGCCGCTCGCCAAGCACATCGACCCGCTCCACGTCTTGCAGCATCGAGCGATAATTCGGATGACCCTGCTCGCGCAGTAATTCATAGCTGAAGGCGACATCAGCGGCAGTAATGCTTTTCCCATCGTGGAAGCGCGCTTCTTCGCGCAAGTTGAAGACCACCCAGCTGCGATCGTCGGAAAACTCCAGCGTCTCGGCGATCAGGCCGTAGGCGGAATAGGGCTCGTCACCGGAGGGGTCGTAGATCCCGCTGCCGACCATCAGGGTTTCATTCAGCTCGGTGATGCCGTACTGCGCAAAGTTGCCGGTGTTGACCGGGCTAGTGCCTTTCAGCGTGTAAGGATTGAGCGTGTCAAAGGTGCCCGAGCCCATCACTCTGAGGGTGCCGCCCTTGGGAGCCTCGGGGTTGACGTAGTCCAGATGCTCAAAATCCGCGGGGTAGCGTGGCTGGCCATACAGCGCATAGCCGTGTTGGCGGAAGACCGTGGCGCTGGCATCGGACCAGATGAACAGGATCAGCAGTGAGGTGAATAATAACCTGACGTTCATAGCGGCTCTGGGTGGGGCGTGACAGGCTGTCACGCTATCATTACCGCCAGGTTGGTGAAAGCCTTGCTGGGCTAAAGCTGACAGGCCCAGCGCAGCAGGCTCAGCGCAACAGTAAAGTGAGCTGTTGGCCCGGTTGTAAATGGCTACCCAACCGGTTTTCCTTGCGAATACGCTCAATACTTATATTGAACTGCCGGGCAATGCTGGACAGCGAATCACCGGTTTTGACCGTGTACACCATCGAGCGCGGACTGGCTGCAGCACCAGCGCTCTGGCCGCCGGGAATGCGCAGGCTCTGGCCCACGCTCAGCGAATGATTGCTATCAATATTATTGTGTTCGCGCAGCACACTGATGCCGACGCCGTGTGCCCTGGCAATGTTCCACAAACTATCCCCCGACTTGACCTGATAAACTGCACGGGTGGTGGTCACTGGTGCGGCGGGCTGGCTTGAGACTGCGGGGCTGCCAGCCATGTGCGGCAGAATCAGCGTCTGGCCGATATTGATGAGATTGCCCTTTAATTGGTTGCTATCGCGGATGACTGCCACACTGAGCTGATGGCGGTTGGCGATCTGCGACAGGGTATCGCCTGGGCGCACCTGATATTGCATGAGGCTGACGCGCTCGTTGGCGGGTAGCCGCGCCAGTGCCGCGCTGAATTGTTCGGCCCGGTCAACCGGTACCAGCAGACGGTAAATGCCCTGCGGCGAGGTGGTGCGTTGCTTGAAGGCTGGGTTGAGCAGCATGAAATCGGCGGTGGGCATGTTCGCCAGCTCGGCGGCCTTGTGCAGGTCAAGCTGACTGTCGATCTCCACTTCGGTGAAGTAGGGGGTATTGGCCAGTTCTGGCAAGACGGTGCCATGCAGGCTCGGGCGATCGATTATCTGTGACATGGCCAACAACTTGGGCACATAGTTCATGGTTTCCTGCGGCAGTTGCAGGTTCCAGTAATCGGTTGGCAGCCCCAGCTGCTGATTGCGTTTGATCGCGCGACCGACGCAGCCTTCACCGCAGTTGTAGGCGGCTATGGCCAGCAACCAATCACCGCCGAACATGTTGGACAGCTTGCTCAGGTAATCGAGCGCTGCCTGGGTCGAGGCGGTGATGTCGCGTCGAGCGTCGTACCACGAGTCCTGCCGCAGGGAGAAGACTTCACCGGTGGAGGGGATAAATTGCCAGATACCCGCCGCGCTGCTGCTCGACATCGCCATGGGGTTATAGCCACTTTCAACGAAGGGTAGCAAGGCCAGTTCCAGCGGCATCCCCCGGGCGTCGAGCTGCTCCACAACATAATGCATATAGCGTTCGGCGCGCGGGCTGGTCATTTCGAAATAGCGCGGCTGGGCCGCATAGAGCAGGCGCTGCTGATTGACCCGGGGATTATCGATAGCGCCAGGATCGAGCATAAAGCCCTGACGAATGCGGCTCCACAATGTATAGATCGATTCGAGCTCTTCTGCGCTGCGCGGTGAGCGGGCGCTACGCAGCAGGGTAATCTGGCGCGCTTGTTTGCGCTCGGCATCGGTCTGCGGAACAACCACCCCGGAGCGCGAGGAGCTGGGTGATGATTGACAGCCGGCGATGCCCGCAATCAGTAGGCAGGCAAACAAAATCTTTGTGACTGAACAGGAGCCTGGATCGGGAAAGCGCATGGGCTGGTCCGTTGAAAATTGGCTCGATTCTAGGAAGTCACCTGGCACG
Organism: Halopseudomonas sp.; assembly: GCA_046496585.1. Taxonomy (GTDB): domain Bacteria; phylum Pseudomonadota; class Gammaproteobacteria; order Pseudomonadales; family Pseudomonadaceae; genus Halopseudomonas. The sequence goes on along the minus strand of JAWOGT010000327.1, from coordinate 5,084 downwards.
GGTCAAGGAACCATTCCACAGAATGATCAGAAGCTGTCTTTCCACGCTCTGATTGTGGCAAAGGTGGCTACTTCAGACTCACTCGCCTGGCCTGAACGGTGCGCCGCTGCATTGGCGACGGCCGCCACCGCCGGACGCAAAAACGGATTGGTTTTCTTTTCCAGGCCAATGCTCGATGGCAGGGTAATGCGCCCGGCCGCACGCAGATCGTCAACCACTTCGGCGCGGACCTTTATATCGGTGTTGTCCGGCTCTACCGCCCGCGCAAAACGCAGATTGGCCTGGGTGTATTCGTGGGCACAGTAAACGCGCGTGTCGTCGGGTAGCGCCGCAAGGCGTTGCAGCGAGGTGTGCATCTGCTCGGCAGTGCCCTCAAATAGTCGGCCGCAGCCGCCAGCGAACAGGGTGTCGCCGCTGAGTAACCAGGGCGCGCCGGGTTCATTGCAATAGAAAGCAATATGCCCGCGGGTATGCCCAGGGACCGAAATGACCCGCAACTGCTGGTCGAACAGACTGACGCTGTCATCGTCCTCGAGCTTGCGGTCCAGTCCGGGAATATCTTCGGCCGCCGGCCCCCAGACCTTGCAGCCGGTTGCTGCCTTGAGGGTCGCCAGGCCACCGGTATGATCACGGTGATGGTGGGTAATCAGCATATGCGTCAGATCATATTCGGGGTGCCTTCCCAGCCAGGTTACCACCGGCTGGGCATCGCCTGGATCAACCACGGCGGCCCGATGGCGTTGGGTGTCGAGAATCAACCAGATGTAATTGTCCTGGAATGCCGGTAATGCTATGAATTCGAGCATGTCTAAAGCACCCTGAAAGGAATATGCTTTTATAGTACAGGCGCTGAATGGCTTGGGGAACTCAGGTCTGATGTTTAACGGAGGCGAGATGGTGATTTACGACCGGTCAGGCTCCATCAGCCAGGCCGACCTGATGGACCTGCTGCGCGTGGCGCGAGCCTGGCTGGACACTCCCGCCGGTCAGATGCTGCTGCAGGCCCAGCAGGCAGTGATCGAGGAGGGCCTGCAGCGCTGCTTTGGCCAGCATCTGGTGCAATACGGGTTGGCGCCATCGCTGCTTGATGGCAATCAGACGGTGGTGCGCAATCGCTGGCATTTCGATCTGATCGCTGAGCCGCCGATGATCCCCTTGGAGGAAGGCCAGTGGCCTTTCGCGCCGCAATCGCTGGATGTGGTGCTGCTGCATCACGGGCTGGATTTCTGCCTGTCACCGCGTACCTTGCTGCGTGAAGCCAGCCAGGCCGTGCGCGCTGGCGGTCATATCATCATCCTTGGCTTTAACCCCTGGAGCACCTGGGGGCTGAATCATTTTGCCGGCCGCAGTTGGCTCAGCGAGGCTGGGTTTGTCAGTCCCGCGCGCCTCGCCGACTGGCTTGAATTGCTTGGTTTTGCGGTGGAGAAACGCATTAATGGGTGCTATCGTCCGCCGCTTGCCACGCAGACGTGGCTGGACCGCATGGGCTTTCTCGAGCGGTTGGGGGCGCGGCACAATCTGCCGGTGGGTGGTTTTTACTGCCTGATAGCACGGCGTCAAATGTACGGTGCCACTACGCGCAAGCAAACCGCCAGAGCCTTCCCCGCCCTGAATCTGCCGCCCCTGACTGTGGGGGCTCGGCGCACGCAAAAACGGAAGAGTGAATGACGCACACGATCGAGATTTTCACCGATGGGGCCTGTAAAGGTAACCCCGGGCCTGGTGGCTGGGGCGTATTGCTGCGCCTGGGCGAACATGAGAAATCGCTGTACGGCGGTGAGCTGCAAACCACCAATAACCGCATGGAGCTGACTGCCGCGATTCGCGGCCTGGAAGCCTTGAAAAAGTCGGCAGCAGTAGTGCTGACCACCGATTCGGAATATGTGATGAAAGGCATTCGTGAATGGATGCCGAACTGGAAGAAGCGCGGCTGGAAAACCGCCAGCCGTCAGCCGGTAAAAAATGCCGACCTGTGGATGCAGCTTGACGCCCTGGTCAACCAGCATCAGGTCGAGTGGCGCTGGGTCAAGGGCCACAGCGGGCATCGGGAAAACGAAATAGCCGACGATCTGGCTAACCTGGGTGTGCAGGACGTTCTGGCAAGCCGGAGTCAGACACATGCGTGAAGTAGTCCTGGATACCGAAACAACCGGCATTGATCCCAAGAGCGGCCATCGGATTATCGAGATTGGCTGCGTCGAGCTGCTCGACCGGCGTCTGACCGGTCGGCATTTTCATGCCTACATCAATCCCGAGCGGGAGGTGGAAGAGGGCGCGTTCGCGGTACACGGCATCAGTGATGCCTTCCTTGCCGACAAGCCGCTGTTCGCCGCCGTGGCCAATGATTTCATGCAGTTTGTCAAAGGCGCCCGGCTGGTCATCCATAACGCGCCCTTCGATATCGGCTTTCTGGACATGGAGCTGGAGCGCCTGGGCGGGCTGCTTGGCAAGATGGCCGAGCACTGCGGGGTGGTCGACACCCTGACGATGGCCCGGGAGAAACACCCCGGCCAGCGCAACAGTCTGGACGCGCTGTGCAAACGGTACATGGTCGACAACTCCCAGCGCGACCTGCACGGCGCCTTGCTCGACGCGGAAATTCTCGCCGACGTCTATCTCACCATGACCGGTGGCCAGACAGCGCTGCTACTGGCTGGCCAGGGCACCGACAGCAACACTAACAGTCACGGCGTCACCAGCATCCGCCGGCTCGATCCGAGCAAGCGCGGCGCACTGAAAGTGATCAGCCCCAGCCCGGCCGAAATGGAGGCGCATGCCGAACGTTTGGCGGCGATCGAAAAAGCGGCCGGCTTCGTTGTCTGGGGAGGTGCGGCCGGCTAGGTACGGCCGGCTAGGCGCGGCCAGCTAGGCGCGGCCGGCTAGGCCCGACGGGTAGCTGAGGGCGGATAGCCAGCTGCCCGACACACTGGATCGGCTCATTGATTACCCGAATAACCAGAGCTATGCCATTGATCGGCCATGCTTGTTATAGTCTGGGAATGAATGCGGCAGTGTTTTTCAATGAGGCACTGCCGCGATTGGCTAAACTACCGCGGGAGCCCCGTCATGCCTGAGTACCAAACCCTGTTGGTCGAACAGACCGAGCATATCGCCCATATTCAGATCAACCGGCCGGAAAAGGTCAATGCGATGAATGCGGCCTTCTGGGAAGAGATCATCCAGGCCTTCGACTGGGTCGATAACACCGATAGCGTCAGGGTGGTAGTCATCTCCGGGGCGGGCAAGCATTTTTCTGCCGGTATCGATTTGCAGATGTTGGCTCAGGCATCGGCCGAGATGAGTAAGGATATTGGTCGCAACGCGGAGATCGTGCGCCGCAACGTGCTGCGCCTGCAGACCTCGTTCAACGTGGTGGATACCTGCCGCAAGCCGGTCATCGCGGCCATTCATGGTTACTGCATCGGCGGCGCTATCGATCTGATCAGCGCCTGCGACATGCGTTATTCGACCCCTGATGCGCATTTTTCCATCAAGGAAATTGACATGGGGATGGCCGCCGATGTGGGTACTTTACAAAGATTGCCGCACCTTATTGGTGATGGCATGATGCGCGAGCTGGCCTACACAGGCCGTGGCTTCGACGGTGCAGAGGCGGCCCGCATGGGCCTGGTCAACCGGACCTTTGCCGATCATGCCGAGCTGCTCGCAGGGGTCATGCAGCTGGCCGGTGAGATTGCCGGAAAATCACCGCTGGCCATTCGCGGTACCAAGGAAATGATTCGCTATAGCCGCGACCACAGCGTTGAAGATGGTCTCAACTATATCGCCACATGGAATGCGGCCATGCTTCAGTCAGAAGATCTGAAGCTGGCGATGATTGCGCACATGGCGAAAAAGACCGCTGATTTCGCAGACTGAGGCGGCCAGCGCACAGCAGGGAAGGTGGGGGAGACATAATACGATGTTAACAGGCGCCACATCATTAGATCTTGTCAGGGAAGAGCTCTTCACCAGCATGGGTGAAGTGGAAGATCTGCTCCAGCAGTTTCTGGAAGACCGGCATAACGGCACCTTGCTGCAACAGGCCATTGAAGGCCTGCAACAATTGCGCGGCACGCTGACGCTGATCGAACTGCATGGTGCGGCGCTGTTGCTGGCCGAGATGGTCGCGCTCGCCACGGATATTCCCGAGCATGACGGGATTGACCGCAACGAGCCTTTATCCGCGCTGTGCGACGGGTTGTTCCTGCTTGAACGTTACCTGCAGCAGTGCCGGCATCAGGGCTTTGAGCGTCCTGAGTTATTACTGCCGACCATCAATCAGTTGCGCGCCAACCGCACCGGTGTGCCAGCCCTGCCCGCTAGTCACTTTTATAACCTGGCTGCCGAAGCACTGCCGCTGACGTGTCGCGGTCAGGCCGATCAGCAGCCCCTGGATGGTCGCACCTTCAATCGTCTGCGGCAGATGTATCAAGTGGGCTTGCTCGGCATGCTCCGCGATGATGGCCTGTCGGCATCGGCGCCGCTGATGCAGCGTGCACTGGCGCGCTGGCAGTCGACGCTCGGGCCTGGCGCCGCAACGCTGTGCTGGGTCGCGGCGGCCGCGCTGGAAGCCATTGAACGGACGCCGCTGCAGCTGACATCTGCGCGCAAGCGTCTGTTCGCGCAGCTGGACCGCGAGATCAAGCTGCGTGCGGCTCTCCAGCCCCTGACGACACCGGGCAATAATCCGGAACTGCTCCGCGAACTGGCTTTTCTGGTGGCGCTGGGTGATCGCAGCTGCCCGCGCTGCGCCGAGGTCAAAGCGTCCTTGAACTTGCCCGAGACGGGTTATACCGAACTGGAGCTGCAGTCCTCGTTCCGCCGCCTGCGTGGCCCGGGTATTGACGTGATGCGCTCAGTAGCCGAAGCGCTGCGCGAAGAGCTGACTGCCATCAAGGACCTGCTTGACCTGCTGGCCCGGAATGCGGGAGACCCGGAACAGTCGATGGATACCTTGGTCAGCGCCTTGCAGCGGCTGTGGAAAACCCTGTCCATGCTTGAACTGCCCACCGCAGCAGCTGCGATCGAAGCCGCTGCCGAGCAGTTGCGTACCTGGCAGAGCGCCGATATGCCCGTGCTTG
>JAWOGT010000316.1:0-12628 GCA_046496585.1 Halopseudomonas sp. | reverse complement strand
CAAAGCAGTTTAACAAAACGCGGCATGAACAATTTCCAGAGTGATCCTGAGCAGAAGGTTAGTCCTACACGGTGAGATTGGGAAGCGGCTTCGGCAGGCCTTCAGGCAAAGTGCGGCAAACCAGGACTATCCCAGCAGGACCCTTCAACCAGGCAGAGCGGCAGATAAAAGCCGCCCCTAAGGACGGCTTTCTGTGGGCTGCGACCAACGCGCTGACTGAGATCAGAACCAGTCGGTCTGCATCCCCAGGCAGGTATCATCGCGACTTTCCAGAATGCTCAGCGCGTGATGACAGGCCGGTACTTCCCAGGTCAGGAAGAACCTGGCGGCCTGCAGCTTGCCGCGATAGAAGTCCGCATCGCTGGCCTTGCCCTCGGCCAGGCCGCGCTCGGCGCACACGGCCTGCTCCAGCCAGCGCCAACCGATGACCATATGACCGAAGGCGTTCAGGTACAGGGCCGAGTTGGCCAGCGCCTGGTTGATCTTGCCCTGGCCCATATCACCCAGTAGCGCCAGGGTGACCTTGCCGATATGCGCATGCAGTTTTTCCAGCGGCTCGCGCAAGGCGCTCAGCGAGTCGTATTCGCTGGCGCGAAGGCAGGTAGCCTGAATCAGCCCGGAGAGCTGTTTGAGCGCGGCGCCATTGTTCATCGCGACTTTGCGACCGAGCAGGTCCAGTGACTGGATACCATGGGTGCCCTCGTGAATCGGATTCAGGCGGTTGTCACGGTAATACTGCTCCACCGGATATTCGCGGGTGTAGCCGGCACCGCCGAGGATCTGGATCGCGTGCTCGTTGGCCTTGAGGCAAAATTCCGATGGCCAGGACTTGACGATCGGGGTCAGCAGATCGAGCAGTTCCAGTGCCGTGCGGCGCTGCTCCTCGGTCTCCAGGGTTTCCGTGTCGTCGAACAGCCGTGCGGCATACAGCCCCAGGTCGAAGGCGCCTTCCACATAAGCCTTCTGGGTCAGCAGCAAACGCTTGATATCGGTGTGCTGAATAATCGCCACCTGGTCAGAGCTCGGATCCTTGCCATCGGGCAGGCGACCCTGCGGGCGATCGCGGGCGTATTTCAGCGAGTACAGATAGCCGGCGTAACCGAGCATGGTGGCACCCATGCCGACGCCGATACGGGCTTCGTTCATCATCTGGAACATGTAGCTCAGGCCCTGATGCGGCTTGCCCACCAGATAACCCACGCATTCGCCCTTTTCACCAAAATTCAGCGCGGTCGAGGTGGTGCCGCGCCAGCCCATCTTGTGGAACAGGCCGGCCAGCGCGACGTCATTGCGCTCACCAACACTGCCGTCAGCATTGACCAGGAACTTGGGCACGATAAACAGCGAGATACCCTTCACGCCCGCTGGCGCATCGGGGAGTTTGCCGAGCACCATATGCACGATGTTGTCCGACAGCGGGTGGTCGCCACCGGAGATGTAGATCTTGTTGCCCTTGAGGCGATAGCTGCCATCACCCGCCGGCTCGGCCTTGGTGCGAATGTCTGACAGCGAGGAGCCGGCGTGCGGCTCGGTCAGGGCCATGGTGCCGAAGAAGCGGCCTTCGATCATCGGCTGCAGGAAGCGTTGCTTCTGTTCGTCACTGCCGAAGGCTTCGATCAGGTTGGCCGCGCCCATGGTCAGCATCGGGTAAGAGGAGGTGGCCACGTTGGCGGACTGAAAGTGCGCGAAGCAGGCCTGCGAGAGCAGGTTGGGCATCTGCATGCCGCCCTGCTCGAAGGTCCGCGTGGCGTTCAGAAAACCGGCTTGCAGGAACGCATCGACCGCTGGCTTGATCTCCGGAATCAGTTCGGCGGCGCCATCGACGAATTTGGGCTCGTTTTCGTCATTCTTGCGGTTGTGCGGAGCAAAATACTTTTCCGCGATGCTGCGTGCGGTGCCGATCGCTGCGTCGAAGGTTTCGCGGTTATGCTCGGCGAAACGCGGGCGCAGGGTCAGCCCTTCGGCATCAAGCACTTCGTATAATTCGAAGGCCAGGTTGCGGGAATCGAGAAGTGTGTCGGTCATGCTCATTGCCTCGGGAAAAAGTACGTTGAAGTGTATTGAGTCAAAAGGGCACTGTGAACGGTCATTGATAGCTCTTATACGCGCCGATCAGAGCAATCGCTGCTCAGAACAATCTGAGCAGCGGCTCGTCGAGCGCGGCGCGCTGCTCGCGCAGTGTCAGCACCTGATCGGCCCAGTAGCGCTCGCTGGCAAACCAGGGGAAGTGCCGAGGAAAGGCCGGGTCTTCCCAGCGTCGCGCCAGCCAGGCGCTGTAATGGACCAGGCGCAATGTCCGCAGCGATTCGATCAGCGCCAGTTGGCGTGGGTCAAAATCATAGAACTCATTATAGCCTTCGACCAGTTCTGCCAGCTGGCCCTGGCGCTGGTTGTGGTCGCCGGAGAGCATCATCCACAGGTCCTGGATCGCCGGGCCCTGGCGGCAATCATCCATGTCGACCATGTACAGGCTCTCGTCACGCCAGAGCAGGTTGCCCACGTGCAGATCGCCGTGCAGGCGAATACTGGTGTAGGGGTTGGCCTGCATGCGCTGGTCGATGACCTGCAGCAGATCATCCGCTACGGAAAAGTAGGCCGGCCGCAGGTTCTCCGGGACCACGCCCGACTCGCGCAGAAAGGTCAGGCTGTCATGGCCGAAGCTCTGTACCGTCAGTGACGGGCGATGTTTAAAGGCTTTCATGGCACCCACCGCATGCAGGCGACCCAGCAGGCGGCCGAGCATCAGCAGGTGGTCGGGGTTGTCCAGCTCGGGCGCACGACCGCCAAAGCGCTTGAACAGGCTGAAGCGAAAGCCGGCAAACTCGAACAGAGTGCGGCCGTCGAGCTGCATCGGCGGTATCACCGGAATGTCGCGGTCGGCCAGTTCCAGCGAGTACTCGTGTTCTTCGAGGAGAGCCTCGTCGCTCCAGCGCTCCGGGCGATAGAACTTGGCGATCAGCGGCTGCGCGCCTTCGATGCCGATCTGGAACACGCGGTTTTCGTAGCTGTTCAAGGTCAGGGTGCGGGCATCGCTGAGAAAGCCCAGTGATTCAACTGCATCAAGGACAGTGTCGGGGGTAAGCAGGGCAAAGGGGTGTTGCGAGTCCATGGTAGCTCCGCCAGACCGAAATAATTCTCTATGGTGTCACATCCCGGACCGCACGGGTAATGGCGCAGTGTAACTGTCTGTTGTGCGTGGTTGCGGACCGAGCCCGGCTCAAGGGGTTCTGGCGACGCACCAGATGCTCACGCTCTGCGCCCCGGCCTGCAGCAGTGTGCGACTGGCTTCGTCGGCGGTCGCACCGGTGGTCAGCACATCATCCAGCAAGGCCAGATGCAGTCCAGCGACCTGTTCCGGCAACCCGCATGCGAAGGCGCCACTGAGATTGTTTTTTCGCTGCCGCGCGGACAGTCCTTGCTGGCTATGGGTGGTTTTCACCCGTTTCAGGGCCGCGCTCAGCAACGGGCAGCCCAACGTCCTGGCCACGGGGCGGGCCAGTTCCATGGCTTGATTGAAGCCACGTTGGGCCTGGCGTTTAGGGTGCAGTGGCATCGGTACCAGGGCATCGGGCAAGGCGTGGTTATGCTCCTGGTAAGCATAGTTAACGTAATCGGCCAGCAGGTGTGCCAGCAGGCGGCCGTAAATCAGTTGATTATGGTATTTGAAGGCGGGCACCAGCGTATCCAGCGGAAAACGGTATAGAAACGGGCAGACGACCTGGGAGAAGGCGGGTGGCTGCAGCTGACATTGTCCGCACAGCTGCCCGGCAAAGGGCAGCGGCAGCGCACATTGCCGGCAATGGCTAGCAAGCCAGGGCAAGTCACTGCGGCACGGCTCGCAAAGCCCATGCTGGATGGGCAGGCCCGCGCTCAGGCATAAAAGGCAATGGGCTGACTGTATGTTATGTAGCCAGTTGTAAACCTTGTTGATTTGCAATGGTTGACAGCCTCCCTGCCGTCGCTATGATGCAGCAATAGTGTAACTACAGTTGGTTTTTCATCCCCATTCAGGATTCGATTCATGACAGTCTCATCCATGACCTCTTCTGTAACCCGCCACGACTGGAAGTCCGCCGAAGTGCTGGCGCTGTTTCGCCAGCCTTTCAATGATCTGCTGTTCCAGGCGCAAACCGTGCATCGCCAGCACTTTGAGGCCAACCGGGTGCAGGTTTCTACTCTGTTGTCGATCAAGACCGGCGCCTGCCCGGAAGACTGCAAGTATTGTCCGCAGTCGGGTCATTACAATACCGGTCTGGACAAGGAAAAGCTGCTGGAAGTCCAGAAGGTACTCGATGAGGCCGTTGCCGCCAAGGCCATTGGTGCGACCCGCTTCTGCATGGGCGCCGCCTGGAAGCACCCGTCCGACAAGGACATGCCGTACGTACTGGAGATGGTCAAAGGGGTGCGCAAGCTGGGACTGGAAACCTGTATGACCCTCGGCAAGCTGACCCAGGAACAGACGCGCGAGCTGGCTGAGGCAGGGTTGGATTACTACAATCATAATCTGGACACCTCGCCGGAGTTCTACGGCAAAATCATCACTACCCGGACCTTCGGCGACCGCCTGGAAACCCTGTCCTATGTGCGTGCTGCCGGCATGAAGATCTGTTCTGGTGGCATTCTCGGCATGGGTGAATCACAGGAAGACCGCGCCGGCCTGTTGATCCAGTTGGCGAATCTGCCTGAGCATCCGGAAAGCGTGCCGATCAACATGCTGGTCAAGGTCAAGGGTACGCCGCTGGAAAATGAAGCCGATGTGGATCCTTTCGATTTCATTCGCATGCTGGCGGTTGCCCGCATCATGATGCCTCAATCCCATGTGCGCTTGTCCGCCGGCCGTGAGCAGATGAACGAACAAACCCAGGCTCTGGCGTTCTTCGCCGGTGCCAATTCGATATTTTACGGCGACCGCTTGCTGACCACCTCCAACCCGCAGGCGGAAAAGGACATGCGTCTGTTTGACCGTCTGGGCATCAAGCCCGAAGCGCGCCAAGAGCACGATGATGAAGTGCATCAGGCGGCCATTGAGCAGGCGCTGGTGGAGCAACGGGACAGTTCGATGTTCGTTAACGCGGCGGGCTGATCAACCGCAGCGGCAAGTTTTCAGCGACCAGCGGCACGCCGAGGGTGCAGTCCGCATCCCCGGTCTGTCATCTATTCAAGCGGTACTATGTACGGCCAGCTTGCTGCTTGAAACTGGCCGCTCGCAACTCGCCGTCCGCAACTGTGTGAGCCCTATGTCTTTCAACTTGTCTGCCCGTCTGGCCGAGCGCCGTGCGGCTCATCTGTACCGCCAGCGCCCGCTGCTTGAGTCCCCCCAGGGCGTGCGCGTGGTGGTGGATGGCCAGCCGTTGCTGGCGTTCTGTAATAACGACTATCTGGGCCTGGCCAGTCATCCAGCCGTGATCGAAGCCTTTACCGAGGGCGCTCGGCGCTGGGGTGTGGGTGGTGGCGCGTCGCATTTGGTGGTGGGCCACAGTCAGCCGCACCACCAGCTGGAACAGGCGCTGGCCGAATTCACCGGGCGCCCACGCGCGCTGTTGATGTCCAGTGGCTACATGGCCAATCTTGGCGCGGTCACCGCCCTGGCAGGGCAGGGCGATACGGTGCTGGAAGATCGCCTCAATCATGCGTCCTTGCTGGATGCTGGCCTGCTCAGCGGCGCGCGCTTTGCGCGCTATCGGCATAACGACATGCACAGCCTTGATAGCCGGCTCGACAAGGCGCAGGGCAACACCCTGGTGCTGACTGACGGGGTGTTCAGCATGGATGGGGATCTGGCCGACTTGCCGGGTGTCTGCGCCGCTGCGGCTCAACGTGGCGCCTGGGTGATGGTCGATGACGCGCATGGCTTTGGCTGCCTGGGCCAGAACGGCGGCGGGATTGTCGAGCATTTCGGGCTGGATATGCAGCAGGTCCCGGTGCTGATCGGCACGCTGGGCAAGGCCTTCGGCACCGCCGGCGCCTTTGTCGCCGGCAGCGAAGAGTTAATCGAGACGCTGATTCAGTTTGCCCGCCCGTATATCTACACCACCAGCCAGCCTCCGGCAGTGGCCTGTGCCACGTTGCGCAGTCTGCAATTGCTGCAGGGCGAGCATTGGCGGCGTGAGCGGCTGGCGCAGTTGATCGCCCAGTTCCGCGTGGGTGTGGCCGATATCGGTCTGCAGCTGATGAACAGCCCGACGCCGATTCAGCCGATTCTGGTGGGCAGCAGCGAGCGGGCGTTGATGCTCTCCGCCGCATTGCGCCAGCAGGGTATTCTGGTGACGGCGATCCGCCCGCCCACGGTACCGCGGGGTACCGCGCGATTGCGGGTAACCCTGAGTGCCGCGCACAGTGAAGATGACGTCAACCAGTTACTGGACGCCCTGAAACGTGCCGTGACGCAATTACCCGAGGCGCAAGATGCCTGATATCAGTCTGTTACCCGGCTGGGCCCTCGCAGCCGATGCCATGCAGCCGTTGGCCGCGGCGCTGGCTCCAAGATTGCCTGGCTGGGCTATCCAGCATCACGCTCTGCCGGCACTGCAACTATCGACGCTGGAAGATGATCTGGCCGCTCTGGCGGCGCAGTTGCCGGCTGGAGTGCTGGTTGGCTGGTCGCTGGGCGGCATGCTCGCCGTGCAATTGCAGCGGCGCTTTCCGCAACGCTTCAGCCGGGTCGTGACCATCGCCAGCAACGCCTGCTTTGTGGTGCGCAGGGATTGGCCTGCAGCGATGCCAGCCGAGACTTACAAGACCTTTTTGCGCGATCTGCGTGTGCAGCCCGAGAAAACGTTTAAGCGCTTTGCCTTGTTGGTAACCCAAGGCAGCGAGCAGGCCAGAAGCCTGTCACGCACGCTGCCTTGGGATAGCGCCGGCGCCGATCAGCGCCTGCATGCTCTGGCCCTGCTCGGTGTGCTGGATAGCCGCGCCGCGCTGAAAGCCTCAAGCGCAGCCAGTCTGCATTGTTTCGGCGGGCGTGATGCGCTGGTGCCGGTGGCTGCGGCTCAAGCCGTTGAACAGCTGGGTGCTCACCTGCAGGTGGCGGTTCACGCCCAGAGCAGTCATGCCTTGCCGTTGGAGCAGCCGGACTGGCTGGCTGAGCAGATTGCGGCGTTTCTGAGTCCGGCACATGACTGACATGGCGATCGACAAGCGCCGGGTGGCCGAGTCCTTTAGCCGCGCCGCCAGCTCCTATGACCCGGCGGCGGCATTTCAGCGCCAGGTAGGTAATAATCTGCTGGCGCGGTTACCGCAGCGGTTTGCGCCTGAGGCCATCGTTGATCTGGGCTGTGGTACCGGCTATTTTTCCCGGGCACTGGCAGCACGTTATCAGCAGCCGGTGGTGGGTCTGGATCTGGCCGAGGGCATGCTCCGCTTTGCCCGCGCTCAAGCCAGTCCCGTGCGCACCTGGGTCGCGGCCGATGCCGAGGCGTTGCCGCTCAAGCCGGGTTCGCAGGATCTGATTTTCTCCAGCCTCGCGCTGCAATGGTGTCCTGATCTGGGGCGCGCTTTGCGCGAAGCGGCACAGGCGCTCCGGCCCGGCGGTTGCCTGGCATTGTCTACGCTGGTTCAAGGCACACTGATCGAGCTGCAACAGGCTTGGCAGGCCGTCGACGGCTTCGTACACGTCAACCGGTTCATGCCCGTGGCGGATCTGCAGCCGCTGCTGGCCACGGCAGGGTTTGGCCGCTGGCACTGCGAGATAGAAGAACATGTATTGCGCTACGGGCAGCTCAGTGCGCTGACCCAGGAGCTCAAGGCGCTCGGCGCGCACAACGTCAATCCGGGGCGTCCTGGCGGGCTGACTGGGCGCGCCCGCTTGCGTGCGCTAACCGAGGCTTACGAAGGTTTTCGGCAGCCTGCAGGCTTGCCTGCTACCTACCAGGTGGCACAGATTCTGATGTTCAAGGAGATATGATATGCACCGACGTTTCTTCATTACCGGTACTGACACCGAAATAGGCAAGACCACTATCGCCTGCGGCCTGCTGTACGCGGCCAGACAGGCAGGGCTGACCACTGCGGCCGCCAAACCGGTAGCGGCCGGCTGTGAACAGACCCCTGAGGGTCTGCGCAACGAGGACGCACTGGCGTTGCAGGCGCAGTGCCAGCCGCCGCTCGCCTACGAGTTGATCAACCCGATCGCGCTGCAATCGGCGGTCGCCCCGCATATTGCCGCCCTGGAAGAACAGGTGCCGCTGACGGTGGACTTGCTGGCTGGCGGCTGTCTGCAGATATTTGATCGAGAGGCTGATTTGACCTTGGTCGAGGGCGCAGGTGGCTGGCGCGTACCTTTGAATGACGAGCAAACATTGGCCGATCTGGCCAAGGAATTGCAGATTCCGGTGATCATGGTGGTTGGCATGAAGCTCGGGTGTATCAATCACGCCCTGCTGACCGCCGAGGCGATTGCCGCCGACGGGCTTGAGCTGGCCGGTTGGGTCGCCAATCAGGTCGATCCAGATATGCGCCGGCAGGCTGAAAATCTGGCTACCCTGCGGCTGCATCTGAAGGCGCCGTGCCTGGGCTTGGTGCCCTGGATGGAGCAGCCGTCGGCCTCCGCCACTGCCGCTCATCTGGATCTGGATCCGTTGATCTGAGCGATCCGCTTAACGGACCGGCGGGGGTACGCGCTGTAGTGGCTTTGTGCTTTAATGTTGTTAACCATGTTCATTGAGGGTAAAGCCGATGGCTTCACTTGACCTGATGTCAGCCGGACTGAATAGCGTTCGTCAGGGCCAGTACCGCGCCAATACCGCCGCCGCTGAAATTGCCCGTATGGGCGTCCAGCCGGATCCGGCAGCAACTCAGGCTATTCCCCTGCAACCGGCTAACGGCCAGCCCGCGGCTAACGTCGCAGTGGATACCAATCGGCCGGTCAATTTGGTCAATAGCCTGGTTGAGCTGCAACTGGGGCAGCGTGAAGTGGAACTGGGTGCCTCGGTGATTGATACAGCAGATGAAGTGCTTGGCACACTGCTGGACGTTACTGCCTGATCTGTCGCCGCTGCTAGCGTGAATGATCTGGTTGTTTCCTCGGCCTTTTCAGGCGCTGCCTATGTCAACCCACGGGTGGCTGGCGCCGGCGTTGCCGTGCCGCGCAACACAGCTGTTGCCCCGGCAACCTCTGTCGAGCCGCTGGTCCGGGGTGGCGCTGCGGGGCAACAACCGAACGCTGCGCCGTCCGCCAATGCCGCCGGTTCTGCTGATGAATCCGCCGCCGACACTCAGTCCGAGCAACAAGCACAGATACAGCGTCAGCTCAGTCAGGTCGAAGCTGAATTGTTGCGCGTCATGCACACCGAGATTCGTGAACTGGCCAGTCGTGATCGCGAAGTGCGCGCCCATGAGCAGGCGCACAAGGCCGTGGGTGGCCAATATGCCGGTGCTGTCAGTTATAGCTACGAGCGTGGGTCCGATGGGCGATCCTATGCGGTAGCCGGGTCGGTCGCCATCGATACCGCCGCCGTGCCCGGCGATCCGGCGGCTACGCTGCAAAAGCTGCAACAGGTCCAGCGCGCGGCACTGGCGCCAGCTCAGCCTTCCGCACAGGATCTGGCCGTTGCCGCCCAGGCGTCTCAGGCTATGGCTCAGGCGCGCGCCGAGTTGGCGACCGAAGTCGTGGACGCCGCCGGCTCAGGCGCTACAAGGGCCACCGGCTCTGACCGGGCCGCCGAGCATGCTCAGGTGGATAAAAGCCTCGCGCTATATCGGCAAGTTGGTGCTGCGGCCACTGACCCCGGCCCGCTGCTGCAAGCTCAGGCCTGAGCGGTTCCCGGCCAGCGCACCTTCAGTGATGGACCAATGCTCTGCCCGTGTCAGCATCGTCATCCTTACCCGTTGCTCGGCACAGTTACAATTTTTTTCTGCGCCGGCGGCACACAAAGAGTTGACATCATTTGCGCGTAAACGTATGTTTCAAACGTCTGTTTGAATCAGTTGCTGATGTGGTCTTGATTGTACTGCCGCATGCAGCGCCCAATCGCAGCCCAGAAGCTGCTCTTGAATCCCGTTATAACCGTTGAGGTCAAGTACCATGCCCGATTACAAGGCTCCCCTGCGTGACATCCGCTTCGTCCGTGACGAACTGCTGGGTTATGAAGAACACTACAAGAGCCTGCCAGGCTGCGAAGACGCCACCCCGGACATGGTTAACGCCATTCTGGAAGAAGGCGCCAAATTCTGCGAAAACGTGGTTGGGCCGCTCAATCGTGTCGGCGACATCGAAGGTTGTACCTGGAGCGCCGAGGGTGTGAAAACGCCGACCGGTTTCAAGGAAGCCTATCAGCAGTACGTGGAAGGCGGCTGGCCGAGTCTGGCGCATGATGTCGATCATGGCGGTCAGGGCTTGCCCGAGTCGCTGGGTCTGGCGATCAGCGAAATGATCGGTCAGGCCAACTGGTCCTGGGGCATGTACCCCGGCCTGTCGCATGGCTGCATGAACACCATCGCCATCCACGGCACCGACGACCAGAAGCACACCTACCTGACCAAGCTGGTATCCGGTCAGTGGACCGGTACCATGTGTCTGACCGAGTCGCATTGCGGCACCGACCTGGGCATGCTGCGCACCAAGGCAGAGCCACAGGCCGATGGCAGCTACAAGCTCAGCGGCACCAAGATCTTCATCTCCTCCGGCGAGCACGATATGGCCGAGAACATCGTCCATATCGTGCTGGCGCGACTGCCCGATGCACCGGCAGGTACCAAGGGTATCTCGCTGTTTATCGTGCCCAAGTTCCTGCCCGACGCGAGTGGCGATATGGGTGAGCGTAACGGCGTGAACTGCGGTTCGCTGGAACACAAAATGGGTATTCACGGCAACGCGACTTGCGTGATGAACTTCGACGGTGCCACCGGCTTTCTGATCGGACCGCCGAACAAGGGTCTGAACGCGATGTTCACCTTTATGAACACCGCACGTCTGGGTACCGCACTGCAGGGTCTGGCGCATGCCGAGATCGGCTTCCAGGGCGGCATCAAATATGCCCGCGATCGTTTGCAGATGCGTTCACTGACCGGCCCGAAAGCGCCGGAAAAGGCGGCTGACCCGATCATCGTGCACCCTGATGTACGCCGCATGCTGCTGACCATGAAGGCCTTTGCCGAAGGCAATCGCGCGATGGTGTATTTCACCGCCAAGCAGGTCGACATCGTCAAGAACAGCCTGGATGAAGAGCAGAAGAAACAGGCCGACGCGCTGCTGGCCTTCCTGACGCCCATCGCCAAGGCGTTCATGACCGAAGTCGGCTTCGAAGCCGCCAACCATGGCGTGCAGATCTACGGCGGCCATGGTTTTATCGCCGAGTGGGGCATGGAGCAGAACGTACGTGATGCGCGTATTGCCATGTTGTATGAAGGCACCACCGGTATCCAGGCGCTGGATCTGTTGGGCCGCAAGGTGCTGATGACCCAGGGCGAGGCACTGAAGTGCTTTACCAAGATCGTGCACAAGTTCTGTCAGCATCAGGAAGGCAACGACGCGATCAAGGAATTCGTTACGCCGCTGAATCAGCTGAACAAGGAGTGGGGCGAGCTGACCATGAAGATCGGTATGGCCGCCATGAAGGATCGGGAAATGGTCGGCGCCGCGTCGGTGGATTACTGCATGTACTCCGGTTACGCCTGCCTGGCTTATTTCTGGGCCGACATGGCGCGCGTAGCGGCCGAGAAGCTGGCTGAAGGTACCGCTGACGAGGCTTTCTATCAGGCCAAGCTGCAGACGGCGCGTTTCTACTTCCAGCGCATCCTGCCGCGTACTCGCATGCACGTTGATGCGATGCTGTCAGGTGCCGACAACCTGATGGACATGCCCGAAGAGAACTTCGCTCTGGGTTACTGATTGCTTCGGTTGTCGTACAGCTAGTTGTCGTAGCGTTTAAGGCTGCTTCCGCAAGGGGGCGGCCTTTTTTGTTTACGCCAGATGGCTAACGAGCCAAGCGCACGCCGCTGAACTGCCAGCGGGCCTGGGCAGGAAAGAAATTCCGATAGCTATGCCGCGCATGCCCCGGGGGCGTCGCAACCGAGCTGCCACGTAACACCATCTGATTAAGCATAAACTTGCCGTTGTATTCACCTACCGCGCCGGGCGCTGGCTGATAGCCGGGGTAAGCGAGGTAGGCGCTGTTGGTCCATTGCCAGACTTCGGCATGCAGCCCCGGCAGGTCGTCCCATTGCGCGGCCAGTTCCCACTCCGTTTCCGTAGGTAAACGCGCTGCCGCCCAGCGTGCGTATGCATCTGCTTCGTAGAAACTGATATGGCTGACGGGCGCCTGATGGTTCAGCGGCACTCTTCCATGCAGAGTAAACACACTCCAGCCTTGTTCATCGTGCTGCCAGTAGAGCGGGGCCTGCCAGCCATGCACGCCGATATGGTCCCAGGCCTCGGCCAGCCACAGCTCTGGCCGGCGATAGCCACCATCGAGCATAAAAGCCAGATATTCACCATTGCTGACATTGCGCGTGGCCAGCTCGAAAGATTCCAGCCAGACCCGGTGTCTGGGCCGTTCATTATCAAAGCTGAAGCTCGAGCCCTTATGACCTGTCTCGATCAAACCACCCGAATAGGCCTGAAAAGCCGGTCCCTGGTCATCGCCTGCCCGCGGCGACTGGTCAGCAGACTGATCACGCCAGGCGGATTCCA
>JAWOGT010000207.1:0-5990 GCA_046496585.1 Halopseudomonas sp. | reverse complement strand
ATCAGGAAAATCAGCCGGGAGTTGCACTACCCTCCCTACGAGTCACCGCGCCGGGTGGTGGTTCTCGAGGAGGCGGAGAGCATGCGCCGTGAGGCGGCCAACAGTCTGCTGAAAACCCTTGAAGAACCGCCGGAGAACAACCTGTTGATTCTCACCGCCGACTCTTCGCGGGAGCTTCTGCCGACCCTGACTTCCCGATGCCAGGTGGTGCCTTTCACGTCGCTTTCTCAGAAAGATACCCTCACCATCCTGATCCGTCACGGTATTGAGCAGGGGGAGGCGCTGCTTCTTGCCCGACTTGCCGAGGGAAGCCCCGGTCGGGCCTTGCTCTTCCACCGCCAGGATATGGTCGAGGTCTGGAACCGGGTGGTGGCCTATCTTGGTACTCGAGAAGAGAACCCAGACCTTGATGTGCTGACGGTGCTCGCTCTTGCTGAGGAGATGGCGGAGCTCAAAGAGGATCTCGCCCCTTTCCTCGGGCTGCTGCGCATCTGGCTACGGGATCAACTGCTCGAGGCACCGCAGGAGAAAGTGGTCGAGGGGGATTCGCCGCAACCGAGGAAAAGCTGGAGTTCCGGCGAACTTTTTGCTAGATTGCAGGCCGTTGATCAGGCTGAGAGACAGCTGGCCCGCAACTGTAACCGTGCCCTGGTGTGTGAAGTACTGCTCTTTGCCCTGCAGTAAGGCCCGTCAAGGTGAATACTCCCCGAAAGGATACGCTCAATGGCAGCATGTGCAGATGAATTTCCCCGTGACCAAACCGAAGAGAAGAGCGGGGATCTGGAAATTTTTTACCGCATCCGTTTTCGCCGTGGTGGCCAGCTTGCTACCGCGGTCAGCGCTCTCCCTGAACTTGCCCCGCATACCATGGTGATGGTGGGCACCGATCATGGGTCTGAACCTGCCGAAATTAATGGATATTCTCCAATATTTCGCTGTCAGGGTGAAAAACGTCAGGCGGGGTTGACCATCGAACGTCTGGCGGAACCGGGAGAAATTGACAAATATCAGGGTCTCTGTGAGGCTGAAGAGCGGGCTTTCACCATCTGCAGCAGCTTGATCGGTCGGCATCGGCTGAGCATGCGGCTGGTACGGGTGGAGCGCTACTTCAACGGCAGCAAGATGATTTTCTATTTTACCGCCGACAGCCGGGTCGATTTCCGCGCCCTGGTCAAGGATCTCGTGCAGGAATTTCGAACCAGGGTAGAGATGCGTCAGGTCGGAGTGCGTCATGAAACGAAGATGATTGGCGGAATAGGAACTTGCGGTCGGGAACTCTGCTGTTCCTCGTTTATTCAGAATTTTGATTCTGTCTCGATCAAAATGGCCAAAGAGCAGGATCTGCCGCTGAACCCGGCGAAGATTTCCGGAGTGTGCAACCGACTGCTCTGTTGTCTCACTTACGAATACGAGACCTACCGGAAAAAAAGAAAAAACATGCCAATTCGCGAGTACGAAACTTCAATACTTAGTGAGTCTTGAGTTTCTCCCGCGTCTGACGGCTGGCGAGGCTGGCTTGGCTTACGTGTGGCAGTGAGGGCGTAGACACCTCGGAACAGGATAATCTACTGAGAATGTAGGCTGTGATCAGGCCAGGGAGTTCTAAACGCAAGACCGATGCCGGCGGATCAGATGCCGGCATTTCCAGCGGATTCCGCTTTGGATAACTAAACGGACTTGTTGACCAGGCTTCAGAAGTCGGGGATGCGTTTTTGCAATCATCGTTACTTCGCCCCGATTTCTCTCCATCAGCGTGCGGGCAGGTCAGGGTGCGACTGTGTGTCGATCCGGCGTTGAGCGAAGAAATTTTGTCTGCCGACCGGCCGTCAAATCCATTCATTGCATCGTCATTCCGGCGATGCTGACAATCAAGCGCGGGAGATCATGGTGAAAAGAGCACAGGATAAAGTCGTCGTAATAACTGGGGCTGCGTTGGGCATCGGTAAAGCCGCAGCCTTGCTGCTTGCGCGCGAAGGCGCCAGCGTCGCCGTCACAGATATTAACGATGACGCCGGCAACCAGGTTGTCGAGGAAATCAAGCAAGCGGGCGGTACCGCCCAATACTGGTCACTCGACATCGCCGACGAAGACAATGTAAGAGCGGTGTTCGCGGAGGTGGTCGAACAGTTCGGACCCATTACCGTACTGGTCAACAATGCCGGTATTGCCGGCGTCAACAAACCTACCCACGAAGTGACCAAGGAAGAGTGGGTCAAAGTCATCAACGTCAACGTCAACGGTGTGTTCTATTGCACCAAGCACGTTATTCCCGGCATGCAGCGGGCGGGTGGCGGCAGCATTATAAATCTGTCATCCATCTACGGCATGGTCGGCGCAGGGGATCTGCCGGCGTATCACGCTTCGAAGGGCGCAGTTACCCTGATGACCAAGAATGACGCCCTTTTCTACGCCCTTGACAAGATCCGGGTCAACTCGGTTCACCCAGGCTTTATCTGGACGCCCCTGGTCGAACAGCTCGGCAAAGAGTCGCCCGAGGGGCTCGACGCTTTTCGCCAGGAGCTGGGTAATCGGCACCCACTGGGGCATGTCGGCGAACCCGAAGACATCGCCTACGGGATTCTCTTTCTGGCCTCCGATGAGTCGCGCTTCATGACCGGCAGCGAACTGGTCATCGACGGCGGCTATACCGCGCGGTAGGCCTGTCGACAACAGCACGCGCTTTCGATTGACGCGGCCAACGCGACAGTCGAAAGCGGGTGCCAGAGTTCGGCCGTCCCGGTGGCATTGTTGTTGCCCGGGAGTGTCGAGTTCCATCTCGACACAGCAGAGTGTCAGACGTGCCCGCAGGCCGAGGTGGAACTCGGCCGTCCCAGTAGCATTGGTGTTGCCCGGGAGTGTCAAGTTCCATCTCGACCCAGCAGTGTGCCAGGCGAGCCCGCAGGCCGAGGTGGAACTTGACCGTCCCGGTGGCACCGCTTTTTTTCCTGCCCGGCTTACTTCGGGCTCGTCCGCTCGGGAGTCCCTTCTCTTTGACGATGCTCCCAATCGGCCGCAAAGAATACCGGCGCGTCCGACGGTTTCAGCGGCGGGCGATTCAAGATGTAATCTGCAGCTTTCTCGGCAATCATGATGGTCGGTGCGTTGAGGTTGCCGTTGGTCACCGTGGGCATGATCGACGAATCCACCACCCGCAGGGCTTGAATGCCATGCACTCTGCATTCAGAGTCGACCACCGCCAGCGGGTCCGATCCCATGCGGCAACTGCCGCAGGGGTGATAGGCGGTTTCGGCGTTATCCGCTACCCAGGCATCGATCTCGGCATCGGTCTGCACCTGCTTGCCGGGCATTAATTCCGCGCCTCGATAGGGGTCAAACGCCGCTTGCGCAAATATTTCCCGGGTCAGACGTATGCCGGCCCGGTACGCCTGCTTATCCTCTTCTTCCTGCAGATAATTGAAACAGATCCTCGGCGGCGCTTGCGGATCACTGGATGCCAACTTGACCCAACCGCGGCTTTTCGGTTTGTTCGCGCCCAGATGCGCCTGAAAACCATGACCTTCGGCCGAGCTGGAGCCGTCGTAGGCGATGGCGCCGGCGAGAAAATGGTATTGCAGGTCAGGGTACTTGAGGCCGGCCCGGCTGCGAATGTAGCCATTGGATTCAAAATGGTTGGTGGCGCCCAGGCCGCTTTTGAAGAACAACCAGCGTGCGCCAATCAGGGCCTGGCCGAACGGATTCAGCCAGCTGTTCAGCGTGATGTTCTGGGTACAGGCCTGTTGGATCCAGACTTCCAGGTGATCATGCAGATTCTGGCCCACGCCCGGCAGATCGTGGACCGGCTCAATGCCCATGTCGCGCAAATGCGCCGCGGGCCCTATGCCCGACAACATCAGCAGCTTCGGTGAGTTGAAGGCACTGGCGCTGAGGATTACCTCACGACGCGCCCGAACGCTAATCAACCGGCCGTCGTGCCGGTACTCAACCCCGGTCGCCCGCTTGCCTTCCAGCAGTATCCTGGTGGTCAGCGCGTGCATCCGCAGTTCGAGGTTCTGCCGGTGCAGGGCGGGCTTGAGGTAGGCATTGGCCGTGGAACAGCGCCTGCCGTCGCGCACGGTCATGTCCATCCGGCAGAATCCCTCCTGACGGTAGCCGTTGTAATCCTCGGTCGCGCCATAACCGGCCTGGAGTCCGGCCTGAATAAACGCCCGATACAACGGATTTTTCATATTATTGCCGTTACATATCCCGAGCGGCCCGTCCGTATCGCGGTAGTCATCGGCACCGTAAATACAATCTTCGGCACGCTGGAAATACGGCAATACCTCTGCATAACTCCAGCCGTTAGCGCCTTGCTCAACCCATTGCTGGTAATCCCCGGCACAGCCTCGCACATAAGCCATCCCATTGATGGAGGAGGAACCGCCAATGACCTTGCCGCGCGCCTGGTGGATTTTTCGGCCATTCAGTCCGGGTTCTGCCTCGGTATACAGCTGCCAGTCAAACTGTGGCTTGTTCAGCGGAATCGAGAACGCCGTCGGCATCTGAATGAAGACCGAGTTGTCTTTGCCGCCGTACTCCAGCACCAGCACCCGGTACTGGCCGTCGGCACTCAGCCGATCCGCCAGTACCGACCCCGCAGAGCCAGCACCGACGATGATGTAGTCGAACACATCCTCTGCTTTCGCGTTATGCATAGCCACATTCCCCGTCGATCAGCTCTCTTCGCTGCCTGCCGGCATGACGTTATCGCCGCCCGGCAGTTCGCGTCGTGTGTGCAGGAAGTACAGGTGACGCTCGTACTGGTCAAGAATGTCGGTGATCACCTGCTCACGGGAGTAGCCGTACAGGTCATAACCCTGACCGCCCTCGCCGAGATGGACCTCCAGGCGGTAATAGTGCGTATCAGCACGGGTGGCGCGGATCGAGAAGGCCGGCATCTTGTATTCGGCGGGCCACACGCCGTAGCTGAAATCCTGTTCGCCGCCGAGGTTGACGCGCAGAGCTATGTGCTCATTGTCCTGATCGCCTTCTTCAATGGCCACCGGGAATCCCTGTTCCGACAGCACCTGCTGGATCTCCTCCATCGCCGGTTTTGCTACCTCCTCCAAGAAGCGATGGGCTTGCTTGAGCGTCGGAAAACTCACACTGCGGGCCAGTCGCTGGCGCCAGTTCAGGGCCGCATTCTTGCCCGGGTCCGTGCGCCCCGACAGTTGCCCCGACATGCTTCCGCGATGGCTGTCCTCTCTCAGGCCCTCAAGCTGCAAGGCCTTGAACAACCCCAGCATCATCAGAAACAGCACGAAGGCAAACGGCAAGCCCATGATCACCACCGTGCCTTGCAGCGCGCTGAGCCCACCGGCCATCAGCAAGGCCACAGTCAGCACCCCGATAATGCCGGCCCACAGCACCCGCATCCAGGCTGGTGCGTCCTGGTTGGGGTCACGCAGAATTGACGTCAGATTGGACAGCACCAGGGAGCCGGAATCACCGGAGGTGACAAAGAACACAATCGCCAGAATGGTCACGACGATGGTGGTCACGCCTACCCAGGGAAAACTTTCCAGGAAAAGATAGATGGACGAGCCGGGGGAGTCCATCGCCTGCTGCGCGAACCCTGGCACGCCGGTGTCATTCATTACCAGGTCGATGGCGCTGTTGCCCATGATCGACATCCAGGCCATCATGAATGCCAACGGCAGTATCAGCGTGCCGGCGACAAATTGGCGGATAGTCCGGCCGCGCGAGATCCGCGCTAGAAAAAGCCCGACGAACGGCCCCCAGGCAATCCACCAGGCCCAGAAAAACACCGTCCAGGCGTTCAGCCAGTCAGTGGGCGGATCAAAGGCATAGGTGTTGAACGACAGGGTGACGAAGCCGGAGAGATAATCCCCGACGTTCATGACCAGGGCATTCAACAGAAAAAGCGTCTTGCCGCTGAACAGAATGAACAGCAAGAGCAGCAGCGCCAGCGCCATGTTGAACTCGGACAGTCGACGAATGCCTCGGTCGACACCGGTAAACGCCGAAAT
>JAWOGT010000192.1:0-12012 GCA_046496585.1 Halopseudomonas sp. | reverse complement strand
TCTGGCTTATCGCGCCCTTTCATGCGCCCTTGCTGAGTATCAGCATGCTGTTGGTAGGCAGCGTTGCCGGCGCCATGGGCGCATATCGACTGGGCAAAGGCCTGGGTGACACCTGGCGACCCGGCAAGCTGGCCAGGCAGGTACTCAGCCTGCTAGGCAAACGTAGCGACTTTCTGCTGCAGTGCGCATTGCGCATATTGCCGGGTTTTCCCCACGCCTTCATCAATCTGGCCGGCGGCGTGCTCCGCCTGCCGTTCGGCGCTTTCTGTTTCGCCGCCATTGTCGGTCTGGCAGTCAAGTGGACGGTCTACGCGCAAGCGGTGCACGGCATGGTATCGGCCAGCCAGGCGGAGCAAGCTCTGGGTTTGCAGGCCCTGCGGCCACTGATCCTGCTGGCCGCTTTGCTGATACTCGGCGGGCTCGCCAAGCGCTGGCTGTTCAGGCCGTCGAACACGGATCGCTTGCCACCAAGCTAGCCTCAGGCAACAGGAAATCAACGCGCTGCCTGCATGACAGTCCAGCCGCTCAAAGGTAAACTAATGCGCTTTAGTCGGTGCGCTCAAGCCACCGATGGCATCCAGGCGTTAGCCACCTTTGCCGGAGTCACCGGCCAGGAAAACAGCATGATACGCATCAATGAACTGCCACTTCCCCTGGGTCACCCTGCAGAGGCATTACGCCCGGCGATCCTCGCACGGCTGAAGATAGCCGACGCCGAGCTGCTGGATTTCACCGTATTCAAGCGCAGTTATGACGCGCGCAAGAAGAACAGTGAAATCACCTTCGTCTATATCATTGACGTCACGCTGCGCCATGAAGCCCAGACGCTCAAGCGCTTTGCCAACGACCGCAATATCCGCACGGCACCGGATACCGGATACTATCCGGTTGCCCAGGCACCCGCCGATCTGGCCGAGCGGCCGTTGGTCATCGGCTTTGGGCCCTGCGGCCTGTTTGCCGCCCTGACCCTGGCGCAGATGGGCTTCAAGCCGATCGTACTGGAGCGCGGCCGGGATGTGCGCAGCCGCACCAAGGATACCTGGGCACTCTGGCGCAAGAAGGTGTTGTCGCCGGAATCCAATGTGCAATTTGGTGAGGGTGGCGCCGGGTTGTTTTCTGACGGCAAGCTCTACAGCCAGATCAAGGATCCGAAGTTCTACGGCCGCAAGGTGATGCATGAGTTTGTCCGCGCCGGCGCGCCGGCGGAAATCATGTTCGTCAGCAAACCGCATATCGGCACTTTCCGCCTCACCGGTGTGGTCTCGAGCATGCGCGAAGAGATCAGGGCGCTGGGCGGCGAGGTCCGGTTCGACAGTCGGGTGGCGGACTTCATTATCAGCGATGGACGCATTCAAGGCGTCACCCTGACCAGCGGCGAAGAACTGCGCAGCCGCTATGTCGTGCTGGCCCTGGGGCACAGTGCGCGTGACACCTTCCGCACGCTGCACCAGTGTGGCGTGTATATCGAAGCCAAACCCTTTGCCGTGGGCTTTCGCATCGAGCATCCACAATCGTTGATTGATCAGGCACGGCTGGGCAAATATGCCGGCCACCCGGACCTCGGCGCGGCGGATTATAAACTGGTACACCACGCCAGCAACGGTCGCGCGGTCTACAGCTTTTGCATGTGCCCCGGCGGCATGGTGGTAGCGGCGACATCGGAACCCGGCCGGGTGGTGACCAACGGCATGAGCCAGTACTCACGTAATGAACGCAATGCCAATGCCGGTATCGTCGTCGGGATTCATCCGCAACAGGACTTCCCTGGCAGCCCGCTGGCCGGTATGGAGCTGCAGGAACAACTTGAGTCCCGCGCCTTCGAGCTGGGCGGCCGTGATTACTGCGCGCCCGGCCAGCTGGTGGGTGATTTTATCCGCGGCACCGCCTCACACACCCTCGGCGAGGTGCAGCCCTCCTACCAGCCTGGGGTATTACTCGGCGATCTGGCGGACGCCCTGCCCAGCTATGCGATTGACGCCATTCGTGAAGCCCTGCCGGCCTTTGGCAAACAGATTCGCGGCTTTGACCGTGAGGATGCCGTACTGACGGGTATCGAGACCCGCACCTCGTCACCGATCCGCATCAAGCGCGACACTGTCTCGCTGCAAAGCATCAACACGCGGGGCTTGTATCCCGCTGGCGAGGGTGCCGGCTATGCCGGTGGCATTCTCTCGGCGGGCGTGGACGGTATCAAGGTCGCTGAGGCAATCGCCACGGCGATGCTGGCCGATCTGCAAGGCTGAACCCGCACCAGGCCAGCTTCGCGTAGAAGCAATAAAAAACCCGCCAGAGTTACCCCTGGCGGGTTTGGTCAGTTGGCTAAAGCTTAGTTTTTGCCGGAGCGCTTACGCTCGCTCTCGGACAACAGCTTCTTGCGCAGACGGATCGACTTGGGCGTGATCTCGGCCAGTTCGTCGTCTTCGATAAACTCCAGTGCCTGCTCCAGAGTGAAGCGGATAGGCGGTACCAGGGCGATGGTTTCATCTTTACCCGAAGCACGCATGTTATCCAGCTTCTTACCCTTGGTCGGGTTGATGCCCATGTCGTTGTCACGGCTGTTGATGCCGACCAGCATGCCTTCGTACACTTCGTCGCCGTGGCCGAGGAACAGCTTGCCACGCGCCTGCAGGGTTTCCAGCGAGTAGGTCAGCGCCTTGCCAGTGGCTACAGAGACCAGCACGCCATTCTGACGGCTGCTCATCTCGCCTGACTTCATCGGGCCATAATGACTGAAAATACTGGTGATGATGCCGGCACCGGAGGTCATGGTCAGGAACTGGTTACGGAAGCCGATCAGGCCACGGGCTGGAATGGTGTACTCCAGGCGCACGCGCCCCTTGCCATCCGGCACCATGTTGGTCAGATCGCCCTTGCGCAGGCCCATCTGTTCCATCATCGCGCCCTGGTGCTGCTCTTCCAGATCGATGGTGACGTTTTCAAAGGGCTCCTGCTTTACGCCATCGATAACCCGGATGATGACTTCAGGACGGCCTACGGCCATTTCAAAACCTTCACGGCGCATGGTTTCGATCAGTACCGACAGGTGCAGTTCGCCACGCCCGGAAACCTTGAACTTATCGGCGCTATCGCCTTCTTCGACGCGCAGAGCCACGTTGTACAGCAGCTCTTTTTCCAGACGCTCCTTGATGTTACGGCTGGTGACGTATTTGCCTTCTCTGCCGCAAAACGGCGAATCGTTAACCTGGAAGGTCATGCTCACGGTAGGCTCGTCAACCGACAGCGGCTTCATCGCCTCCACCGTCTGCGGATCACACAGGGTGTCGGAAATAAACAACTCATCGAAACCGCTGATGCAGACGATATCGCCGGCAGCCGCTTCGTCAACGTCAACGCGGTGCAAGCCATGGTGACCCATCAGCTTGAGGATGCGGCCGTTACGACGCTTGCCGTCGACATCGATGGCGGTGACCGGGGTATTCGGCTTGATGCGGCCACGGGCGATGCGGCCAACGCCGATCACGCCGAGAAAGCTGTTGTAGTCCAGTGCGGAGATCTGCATCTGGAACGGGCCATCACGGTCAACCTGGGGTGCCGGGACGTTATCGATGATGGCCTGGAACAGCGGGGTCAAGTCTTCAGCCAGATTGTCGTGCTCCAGACCGGCCACACCGTTGATGGCCGAAGCAAACACAATCGGGAAGTCCAGTTGCTCTTCGGTCGCGCCGAGGTTGTCGAACAGATCGAACATCTGATCCACCACCCAATCCGGGCGCGCGCCTGGGCGGTCAACCTTGTTGACTACCACAATCGGACGCAAGCCGGCCTGGAAGGCCTTCTGGGTCACGAAACGCGTTTGCGGCATGGGACCATCCTGCGCGTCAACCAGCAGCAGTACGGAATCCACCATGGACATCACGCGCTCGACTTCGCCGCCGAAATCGGCGTGGCCGGGGGTGTCGACGATGTTGATGTGGTGACCATTCCAGTTAATGGCGGTGTTCTTCGCCAGAATGGTAATGCCGCGCTCTTTTTCCTGATCGTTGGAGTCCATCAGGCGTTCGGTGTCGAGCTCGTTCCGCTCGAGGGTGCCAGATTGGCGCAGAAGCTTATCAACCAGAGTGGTCTTACCGTGGTCAACGTGGGCAATGATGGCGATGTTGCGGAGATTCTCGATCACTATGGACATCCTGGATTGCCTGACCGCGGTCGGGCTAACTGAAAAAAGAGGTGGGCATTATACAGACCCGGAGGTGACAGTGTATGTTTTTTGTACGCAAGAACCTAGCATCAACAATTTCCGCGGCTTATTTGCCCAAAACAGGCGCCTGGGTGATGTAAGGTACAACGGATGAGGGCATTATATCTCGGCTAGTAAATACCTCGGCCAGCCAGCACCAAAACAAGGCGCAGCAGCAGATTGTCGCACCTTTTTGGTGCAGCAAAAGATGGCATCTATCCGGCTCATGCGCTGCAAACGCGCTACAGCCGGGTTTTCAGCGCATGCTCCGAAATGGCACATCTTTTGCTCACTTGTAATGCAAGCGGTAATGCAAGCGGTCGTGCAGGCATATGCCGCTCGAATTGAGAAGCGCCGGGCCAGATGTCCGGCAAATGATTCCTTCTGGAGGAAACCATGTCGAAAGCGATTCAGTTGATCAAAGAATTTGACGTGAAGTGGGTTGACCTGCGCTTCACCGATACCAAAGGCAAGCAGCACCACGTCACCATGCCAGCCCGGGACGTCAAAGATGATTTCTTTGAAGAAGGCAAAATGTTTGACGGCTCCTCGATTGCCGGCTGGAAAGGCATTGAAGCTTCCGACATGATCCTGATGCCCGATGACAGCACCGCCGTGATCGACCCGTTTACCGAAGAGCCCACGCTGATTCTGGTCTGCGACATCATCGAGCCCTCCACCATGCAGGGCTACGAGCGCGACCCACGCGGTATCGCCAAGCGCGCTGAAGAGTATCTGAAGTCCACCGGGATTGGTGACACGGTATTTGTTGGTCCTGAGCCTGAGTTCTTTATCTTCGACGAAGTGAAGTTCAAGTCCGACATTTCCGGCTCGATGTTCAAGATCTTCTCCGAACAGGCGTCCTGGAACACCGATGGCGACATCGAAACCGGCAACAAGGGCCACCGTCCGGGCGTCAAGGGTGGTTACTTCCCCGTGCCGCCGGTCGATCACGATCACGAAATCCGTACGGCCATGTGTAATGCCATGGAAGAAATGGGTCTGACTATTGAAGTGCATCACCACGAAGTGGCGACCGCCGGCCAGAACGAGATCGGCGTGCTGTTCAACACGCTGGTGGCCAAGGCTGATGAAGTGCAGACGCTGAAATACTGCGTGCACAACGTGGCTGATGCCTTCGGCAAGACCGCTACCTTTATGCCCAAGCCGCTGTACGGCGATAACGGCTCGGGCATGCACGTACACATATCCATCTCCAAAGATGGCAAAAATACCTTTGCTGGTGAGGGCTATTCCGGCCTGTCCGATACCGCCCTGTTCTTCATCGGCGGCATCATCAAGCACGGCAAGTCGCTGAACGCCTTCACCAATCCGTCCACCAACAGCTACAAGCGCCTGGTACCGGGCTTTGAAGCGCCGGTTATGCTCGCCTACTCGGCGCGCAACCGTTCCGCTTCGATCCGTATCCCCTATGTATCCAGCCCGAAAGCCCGGCGTATCGAGGCGCGCTTCCCTGATCCGGCGGCTAACCCGTACCTGTGCTTCGCCGCACTGCTGATGGCCGGCCTGGATGGCATTCAAAACAAGACTCACCCTGGCGATGCCGCGGACAAGAACCTCTATGATCTGCCACCTGAAGAGGCCAGCCAGATCCCGCAAGTGTGTGGCAGCCTGAAAGAAGCGCTGGAGTCCCTGAGTGACGATCGCGAGTACCTGACCAAAGGCGGTGTTTTCACCGACGAGCTGATCGATGCCTACATCGAGCTGAAAGCCGCCGAGGAACTTAAAGTGCGTACTTTCGTTCACCCGCTGGAATACGACCTGTACTACAGCGTCTGATTCAGCCGGTGTAACAGCACAAAGGGCGCCCACTCGGGCGCCCTTTTTTTTCGCCCGTCCGGCAGCGCTTGCCAGACACCCAATTGGGTGCAAGTCTTAAGGCTAACCTCACAGGAGTCACCCATGATGCCGCGTAGATATCTGCCACTGGCGCTCGGCGCGCTGTTCAGCGTGATCAGCCTACCCGCGCTGGCCCAGATCTATACCTGGAAGGACGCCAACGGCAATACCATTTATTCCGATCAGCCGCATCCTGATGCCAAAATCATCGACCTACCGGCGACCAATACCCTGCAGCCGCCAGCGCCGCCGTCATCCGCACACAGCAATGACGCCTCGCGCGGCAAAAACGCTAGCGGACAGACTGCGGACGGTCATTACCGGGTCCTGGAAATCGCCAGCCCGGCTGACGATGAGGCCATTCGCAATAATGAGGGCAGCTTGAGCCTGACGGTGAACACCGAGCCACCGCTGTCCAGCGGACACCTGATGCGCGTGCTGATGGACGGCGAGCTGCGCGAAGAGGCGCTAGCGGGCAACGGGCAACCGTCACAACGCTTGAACCTCAGCGGTATCGACCGCGGCAGCCATACGCTGGCCGCGGTGATTTACGATGCCCGCGGCAACCTGGTGCAGAGCAGTCCGGCCATTACCGTGCACCTGCAACGCACCTCGGTCAATCAACCGGCGCGCAGCGGGGCAAATCAGGCGCCGCGCCCGGGCAACCCCAATCCCGGCGGCGGCAGTGGCGTGAGCAGCGGCGGATCGAGCGCGAACTAATGCGGCCCTGATGCCAGGCCGTACAGCCTACCCGCTACAGCGACGCACCATTATTGTGCATAATCGGCGCGGGAGCGGCTTTTTCTGTGCACCCCTTGTGCGGTACCTGCCCACGCGGCCTCCGGCAATGCGAGCTGGCGACCTGCGCGCAGGCCTTGCTGAATTGTCCTGCAGCACCTCAACCCGCGTAATCAGGCCGCTAGTCAGCCAGCTAGCCTCCCCCAGCGCACCAGTACCCGGTCGCGTAGCGTCATCGGTCACCTACGCCAGGCAAGTAGCGGGCAATACGCCCTGTATTGGTTCGCTTCTTGCATTTATCTGCACAAACCAGGGAAATTGTCATGCTGACTGATCGCTACCTACGCCAGATTCTCGATAACCTGACCACCGCCGTGATCATGCTGGATGCCAGATTGCGCGTGAATTACATCAATCCCGCCGCGGAGATACTCCTTGCGGTGAGCGGTCAGCGGGTTTCTTCACAACATTTTGGCGAGCTGCTCCATGATGCCCAGTCTGCCGTGCAATCGCTGGAAGCCGCCATTCAGAGCGGCAACCCGTTCACCAAGCGCGAAGCGCAGCTGAGCCTGAACAACGGCCATGCGCTGATGGTGGATTATTCGGTCACGCCCATCGGCACCAAGCACACCCAGTGGCTACTGATGGAGCTGCATCCGCGCGATCGGCTGCTGCGCATCACCAAGGAAGAAGCCCAGCTGTCCAAGCAGGAAGTCACCAAGGCGCTGGTTCGGGGTCTGGCGCATGAAATCAAGAATCCGCTAGGCGGCATCCGCGGCGCAG
Source organism: Halopseudomonas sp. (assembly GCA_046496585.1). Taxonomy (GTDB): domain Bacteria; phylum Pseudomonadota; class Gammaproteobacteria; order Pseudomonadales; family Pseudomonadaceae; genus Halopseudomonas. The sequence goes on along the minus strand of JAWOGT010000192.1, from coordinate 4,433 downwards.
CGCAACTGCTGGCCCGGGAGCTGCCGGAAGCCTCGCTACGGGACTACACCGATGTCATCATTGAAGAGGCCGACCGCCTGCGTAACCTGGTTGACCGTATGCTCGGGCCCTATCGCCCGCCCGATTTGCGGCCGTTGAATATTCACGAAATCACCGAACGCGTGTTCAGCCTGATCGAAGCGGAAACCCAGGGTGAACTGAGCCTGCGCCGGGACTACGACCCGAGCATTCCGGACATCATGGGCGACCGTGAACAACTGATTCAGGCGCTCTTGAACATAGTGCGCAACGCCATGCAGGCGATCACCGAGAGCGGCACGCTGCGCCAGGGATGCATCACGCTGCGCACGCGAGCGCTGCGCCAATTCACCATCGGCCAGGTGCGACACCGCCTGGTCTGTCGCCTGGAAGTGATTGATAACGGTCCAGGCATACCGGCCGATATGGTCGACAGTATCTTTTATCCCATGGTCAGCGGCCGTGCCGAAGGCACCGGGCTGGGACTCTCTATTACGCAGAATATCGTCAGCCAGCATCAAGGCCTGATCGAATGCGAGAGCACCTCCGGCCGCACCGTGTTTACCCTGTTCCTGCCACTGGAACCCATACCGGGAGACTAGCCCTATGAGCCGCGCTGAAAACGTCTGGATTGTTGATGATGACCGATCGATCCGCTGGGTGCTGGAAAAGGCCTTGCAGCAGGAAGGCCTGGAGCCGGTCTGCTTTGATAATGCCGACAGCGCGCTGACCCGGCTGCAGCGTCAGCGCCCGGACGTACTGATTAGCGATATTCGCATGCCCGGCACCAGCGGTCTGGAGTTGCTGGCGAGTATCCGCGAACAGTTTCCTAAACTACCGGTCATTATCATGACCGCGCATTCGGATCTGGACAGTGCGGTGGCGTCCTACCAGGGCGGCGCCTTCGAGTATCTGCCCAAACCCTTCGATGTGGATGAGGCGGTGGCCCTGGTGCGCCGCGCACTGGCCCACAGCCGCGAACAGGACGGCCAGGAGCCGGATACCCCCCTGGCGCGTACGCCGGAAATTATCGGCGAAGCGCCGGCGATGCAGGAAGTGTTCCGCGCCATCGGCCGTCTCTCGCACTCGAACATCACCGTGCTGATCAACGGCGAGTCGGGTACCGGCAAGGAATTGGTCGCCCACGCCCTGCATCGGCACAGTCCGCGTGCGCGCAATCCGTTTATCGCGCTGAACATGGCCGCAATACCCAAGGATCTGATGGAGTCCGAGCTGTTCGGCCATGAAAAAGGCGCTTTTACCGGCGCCGCCGTGCAGCGCCGCGGACGCTTCGAACAGGCCGACGGCGGCACGCTGTTTCTCGATGAGATCGGCGACATGCCGGCCGAAACCCAGACGCGCCTGTTGCGCGTGCTGGCCGACGGCGAGTTCTATCGGGTCGGCGGGCACACGCCGATCAAGGTCGATGTGCGGATCATCGCCGCCACCCACCAGAACCTGGAAGGGCTGGTTCAGGCGGGAGGCTTTCGCGAGGATCTGTTCCACCGCCTGAATGTGATCCGCATTCACATTCCCAAGCTGTCTGAGCGCCGTGAAGACATCCCGGCGCTGGCCCAGCATTTCCTCGCCCGCGCAGCCCTGGAGCTGGCCGTCGAGCCCAAGCTGCTCAAGCCACAAACCCAGGACTACCTGCGCAACCTGCCCTGGCCCGGCAACGTTCGCCAGCTGGAAAACACCTGCCGCTGGATTACTGTCATGGCCTCAAGCCGCGAGGTGTTGGTCGAGGACCTGCCCCCGGAAATGCTCACCCAGCACCAAGACAGTGCGCCCAATGGCCATTGGGAGCAAAGTTTGCGCACTTGGGCCGATCAGGAGCTGGCCCGTGGCGTATCCAACCTGCTGGATATTGCGGTACCGGCGTTCGAACGCATCATGATTGAAACGGCCCTCAAGCACACCGCTGGAAGACGCCGCGATGCCGCGCAGTTACTGGGCTGGGGCCGTAATACGCTGACCCGCAAGATCAAGGAACTGGGTATGAATATCGACGCCAATGACGAGGACGAAAGCGAATAATCACGCCCTCCTGCAAGATTGGCACGCTTGATGCTTTAGATAGAGTGGGTGTATTTAGGGTGACTCTGGTTCAGGCAGGCCAGAGTCGCCTTTTTTTATGGCTCAAGCTGCAAGCTGCAAGCTGCAAGCAAGCCTGGGGCTTGCGAAGCGGCCGTCAAGTTACTTCAACCGCAACAGCAGCACTTCCCTACCCACTCGTACAGCTTGCCGCTTGCCGCTGCTGGCGCCTAAACTGCGCGACCATAACGCCAGAACTGAAGCGCCAGCCATGTTCCATATCGCTCTGCTCGAACCCGAGATCCCGCCAAACACTGGCAATATCATTCGCCTGTGCGCCAATACCGGCTGCCACCTGCATCTGATCGAACCGCTGGGATTCGAGCTGGATGACAAGCGTTTGCGCCGCGCCGGGCTGGATTATCATGAGTTTGCTGCAGTAAAGACCTACGCCAATCTGCAGGCCTGCCTGGCCGCAGTAGCGCCCGGGCGCGTTTTTGCCCTGAGCACCAAGGGCACGCATGGCTATAGCGAAGTGGCATTCAAGTCGGGGGATCTGTTTCTGTTTGGGCCGGAGAGTCGCGGACTGCCTGCCGAGGTGCGTGACGCGCTGCCGGCGGATCAGGTACTGCGCGTGCCGATGCTGCCGGGCAGCCGCAGCCTGAACCTGTCCAACACGGCCGCCGTGCTGATCTACGAAGCCTGGCGCCAGCAAGGCTTTGCCGGCGCCGGACAAGCCTGATCAGTCGCGGACTTTGACCACCACCTTGCCAACCGCCTTGCGTGAGCTGAGCACTTCCAGCGCATCCGCATACTGATCAAGCGGGTAGGTCAAGGACACCAGCGGCTTGAGCTTGCCTTCACTGAACCAGGCAAACAGTTGCTGGAAGTTTTCCAGATTGGTCTGCGGCTCGCGCGCGGCAAACGAGCCCCAGAACACGCCGACGATGGACGAACCCTTGAGCAGCGCCAGGTTGACCGGAAACTCGGGGATACGACCGCTGGCAAAACCGACTACCAGCAGACGGCCCTTCCAGTTGATCGAGCGCACCGCCTGATCGAACAGGTCACCACCGACCGGATCATAGATCACATCGGCGCCCTGGCCCTTGGTCAGCTCCTTGACGGCGTCCTTGAGGCTGACTTCGCTGTAGTTGATCAGCTCATCGGCGCCAGCAGCCTTGGCCACTTCGAGCTTTTCGGCGCTGGACGCGGCGGCAATCACCCGTGCACCCATGGCCTTGCCAATTTCCACTGCCGCCAAACCCACACCCCCGGACGCGCCGAGCACCAGCAAGGTTTCGCCCGGCTGGATATTGGCGCGCTGCTTGAGCGCATGCATGGAGGTGCCGTAGGTCATGCTGAAACCGGCGGCAGTCACAAAATCCATATCCTTGGGCATGGGCAGCACGCGCATCGCATCGATGGCGATCTGCTCGGCAAAGCTGCCGAAGCCGGTCAGGCCCATGACCCGGTCGCCCGCTTTCAGATGCTTGACCTTCTCACCGACGCTGGCAATCACGCCCGCCGCTTCACCACCGGGGGAAAACGGGAATGGCGGCTTGAGCTGGTATTTGCCTTCGATGATCAGGGTGTCGGGAAAGTTAACCCCGGCAGCATGAATGTCGAGGACCACTTCGTTCGGTTTGGCGACCGGATTGGCCGCCTCCTCGAGTACCAGGTTGCTCGGTGGTCCAAAGGATTTGCACAATACGGCTTTCATGACGACTCCACTGTTAGCTGATTTTCACACAGTCTAGTCGCATGCAGGGATGCCGGGTCAATGACCATGCCTTGAATTGATTGATACCCATAAGAAGGTGGCAGGCAATGTTTGCCGAGGCGAGTTTGGCGACGAAAGTTTGGCGGCCGGCGCCGGCTCGGCTATTCTGGCGCCTACGATAAGGGAGTCCAACCTGATGCTAGTGAGAAATACCTTGTATGCCCTGCTCCTGTGCACGGCTGTCTGGCTGCCCGCACAGGCCCAGGAGGCCCCGCCGGGCACCCAGTATGTGCAGTTGAGCCCGTCTTTTGTCGGCACCCTTGGGCCAGGGCCGCGCATCCAGTACCTGAAAGTCGATGTGGCGCTACGGGCCAACGATCCCACCGCCGTAGAGCGCATCCAGTACCATGACCCGCTGATTCGCAACGCGCTGGTCTCCTTGTTCGGCCGTCAGACGCCGGACGGACTGGCGACACTGGAAGGCAAGGAGCAGCTCAAACTGGAGGCCCTGGAGGCCGTCCGCAGGGTACTGGAAGAGGAAGAAGGCCAACCGCTGGTAGATGACTTGAGGCAAGACCGGCCTCGCGATGGAACTGGCCCGGGCGGTGCCGGCAGAGATCATCAGCGTGGATTCCGCGCTCGTCTACCGGGGGATGGA
>JAWOGT010000188.1:0-4855 GCA_046496585.1 Halopseudomonas sp. | reverse complement strand
AACATTTATGTCGTCCTCACACCGCTCCTTAGATCGGCATTCATACCGTCTGAACGTACACTTTTGATCCGTTAAAGTGGTCTCAAGCTAGTAAAAACACAGGGACGGCATGAGTACTACTGTGAGAGCAACAGAAAGACGACATTCATGTCGTCTCCGTCAATTCCGATAATACGGACGTCAGCACATTTGCCAAAGAAACGCTACCCAAACTCGAAGAGCACTTGAGCATGGCGCGCGAACTGGCGGCTGAGGTAGGTACTGCCAATGACTGAATGATTAGTTCATTCAGCCCCTACGCAATATCCTCTATAAAGGGATATAGATAAGTAGGCGTCACCATCTAATGATGCCTACTTTATGAGGTGAATAGCATGAAAGAATCCAAACTTCATAGCGTACTTCCTAATGTACTTACCAGCACTGTATTCAGCTTAGCCGTTGCGTTAGCTGCGCCTTACGGCCTCGCTGGCACTGGCCACAGTGCAGGCCGTTACTGATCCGGCGATAGCTCAGCGTGCAGACAGTTTCAGCGGCTGACAGAACCAGCCCGAAAAAAAGACAAAAAAAAAGCGACCATAAGGTCGCTTTTTTATGCAACCGCCTAAGCGATTGCGTACAAAGTTGGCGCAGTGGACGGGACTCGAACCCGCGACCCCCGGCGTGACAGGCCGGTATTCTAACCAACTGAACTACCACTGCACAAAACCTCGAGTGGTGGGTGATGACGGGATCGAACCGCCGACCCTCTGCTTGTAAGGCAGATGCTCTCCCAGCTGAGCTAATCACCCATTTGCTCTCGAAGTGGGCCGCATTCTAGGCAGCTTTTATCTTTCTGGCAACCCCTTTCGTAAAAAAATATCAGCCACTTTCAATATGTTAATCAAAACCCCCGGATTGGCTGGCCGAAGCTGCCGGTGTCAGGCAATATTGCGGGCTTTTGTGCCCAGACGTACAAGGACAATCTCATGTGGTTTCGTAATCTTCTACTCTACCGTTTCAGCCAGACCATCCCGTTCAGCGAAGCTGAGCTGATAACAGCGCTCGATGAGCGGCCCTCCCGCCCTTGCGGCAGCCAGGAAACCCATACCCTTGGCTGGACGACACCCTTCGGCAGGCATTCGGAAAATCGCGTGCAAGTGGCAGACGGATACTGGTTGATCGCCCTGCGCAAGGAAGAACGCATCCTGCCCGGTAGTGTGGTGCGCGATGGGCTGGCGGAGAAGGTTGCAGAAATCGAAGCGCGCGACGGCCGCAAGGTTTACAAGAAAGAACGCGACACACTCAAGGACGAGCTGGTCATGTCCCTGCTGCCGCGCGCCTTCACACGCACTCAGACGACGCTGGCGTGCATTGCGCCGCAAGAGGGCTGGATAGCTATCGACAGCTCCAGCAGCAAGCGTGCAGAGGATCTGCTGAGCCTTCTACGCGAATGCACAGGCAGCCTCCCGGTGCGCCCGCTGAACGTCAAGATGGCACCGGCGGCGTGCATGACCGACTGGGTGAAGACCGGTGAAGCGCCTGAGGGCCTGGTAATTGGTGACGAGTGCGAGTTGCGCGATATCAGTGAAGACGGCGGGATCATCCGCTGCAAACGTCAGGATCTGGCCAGCGATGAGATACAGCAACACCTTACCGCTGGCAAACAAGTCAGCCAGCTGAGCCTGCAGTGGCAGGAGAAACTCAGCTTCAGCCTGGACGACAAGCTGACCGTGAAGCGCCTCAAGTTTGAAGATCTGCTCCGCGATGAAGCCGATGATCAGGGTGCAGATGATATGGCCGCGCAGCTGGATGCCAGCTTCAACATCATGGCCAAGACGCTGACCGAGCTGATTCCCTCCTTGACCGCAGCACTGGGCGGTGAAGAGATTCCGCAGGGACTCTAAGGATTGAGCGGCGGTGAAAAGCTATCCACAATATCTGTGGACAACGTTGTGGATAGCCTGCTCAAAACTCCTTCTGAACCCTAGCCTGCGGGCCCAAAGCTTAAAATGATCATTTTTTGAACAGCTTTTTTGTTGTTTAAAATCAATGACTTACGCTAGAATCAAGCATATCAACAGGTTACAGGGGGTTTCAACAGCCCTATGCCAGGCACGTCCGCGAACTGTGCACAATGTCAACCCGCCTGTCCCGCTCAGCGGCGAAAAAGGCATCAAAAGACGCCAGCATCGCTGCCGGCAAATCGCTAACCCACCCCCCGCTACGGAGCGGCACTCTGATCCAGCCAACGAGAAGCCGCCGTGGCGGCGTCACTGCGCGGATACTGATCTACTACGTAACGCAGCCGGGAGGTGCCCAACTCGCCGCGACCTGATTCTATGTCCGCCATCGCCAGGCCATATTCCGCACCGGCCATGCCTTCATGCAAGGCTTCCAGTCTGGGAGCCACTTCCTGACGATAGGCCGAGTCCGGATACTGGCGGACAAAAGCGACCAAGCCATCATGCGCACGCCGACCTACGGCTAACCGGTCCTGATCGTCCCCCTCGGCCAGTTCAAAGCGAACGAATTCAGCCAATGCGCGCAGATAAGCCGAGTAATCTTGATTGGCGGCATTTGGATGCCGGGCCTGAAAGTCGGCCAGCAGGCGCTCCACTGCCGGGATTTGGCCTTGCTGCAAGCAGGTATAGGCGGCTTCCTGCTCAAGGCCGGGGTTGCGTAATGCAACAATCTCATTGGCCAACTCGAGACTGCAGCGCCCTAGTCCCAGCTTGGCCCGGGCATCCAGCAGCGCCGCATTGTCCACCGTCTCCAGCCGAGACTGGGTGGCCGTGGTCGCGCAACCAGCCAGACCCATCGCCAACATCATGAGCAGAATTATCCGCATCGGATTGCACTCCAGATTCATTTCAGGGGTTTCGTTCATTGCAAATTGACCCGCCAACTAGTCCAGCCCTGCGCGTCGGGCCGGCCTAACAGGCTCAGGCCGTCAGCAAGCGCCGCATCCGCACCCGCCCGCGCCTGCATCTGGGTGTTCAAGGCCAAGGCCTGCCCAGGCCTCCAGCGTCCGTCACCGCTCAAGCCCAAGGGCCCGCCGCGGTCGGCCAGGCGAAAAACCAGCCAGCCGTCTTCGCCGCTCAGATCGGCGGTCAAATGCCCCAATGGCAGCGCTGTGGGCAATCCGCCGGCGGCGTTTTCCCACACCAGTTGGCCCTGGGCCTGGCCAATATATTCAAACTCGTTCAGCTCGAGCAGGGGCACATCGAGAAGCCAATGACCGGCCAGCACAAAGGGCGCCTTGTTCAAGGCAGCCATAGTCGCTGCATCCAGCCGCCCGTCGACATTTTTCAAGCGGATGGAGCCTGCCCCAACGTCCAGCTGCGCCGTCACTTGACCGTTGCGCGGCTGCCAGAACAGATTCAGGCTGATGGTGCCGCGCAGCAATCCAGACGGCTGCCAATCCCAGTGCAGCCCGCCCTGATCAACGCCTTGCACCTGCATACGGGCGACATGCCCGGCCCACAAGGTCCCCGTCAAACCCTCCAGGCTAACCTGGGCTGGCAACTGCCCTTGTATCCGGTTCCAGACAAAGGAGGCCGGCAAGTACCAGAGCAGACTGCCCGCATAGAGCAACACCCCCAGCACGATCAGGCCTTTCATGCTCAGCAGGTTCTTCATCAGCGCGACTCGACCAGGACGCGCGCCGAGACCAGACCCGGTTCTGACCCTGCATCGACGGCCAATTGACTGATTTGCAGGCCTTGACGTTTTTCCAACTCGGCCAGCCAGCGCATCAGCGCATCAAAGGAAACGCTGTCAAACCAGAGCCGGGCACCCTGCCCCTCTGGCTGGATACGCTCCATGGCACCGCGTATGCCCGACGCATTGGCCGAGACCTCAACCAGGGTCAGCACTGAACCATTACCCACCTTCCCCGCTCCGCTACCCGGTGGCGCCGCTGCTCTGCGGCGAACCTCGGTGGCGACCTGCTGCATCCAGTCATGGTCGGCACTCAGCGTGGCGACTTCACTGTGCAAACTGGCTCGCCGGTTGGCCAGCGGTTCGACGATGGCCAACCAGATCAGCAATAGTGCCAATACCAGCATACCGACGATCAGTATCACCCGTTCGCGCGGAGCGAGGCCCGCCCACCAGGCGTTCATGATTCTCTCCTGGAGACTTTAAGTCGCGCGGTAACACCCTCGGCGCCCGAGTCGGCGCCCTGGAGCACCTCCGTCAGACCCGGTTTGCTTGACAGTTGGGTGCGCAAGGCTTCCAGATCGGCAAACGAGTTCATGTGCAGCTCAACCTCAAGTTCATTCGGCGTCGACCGCAATTGCCTGATCCGCGCGCCATTGCTGGCTTTTATAACGGCCAGCGCCTCATAGAGTACTGCGGCACTGCTCTGTCCGCCGCCCTCAGCTCCACTGCCCTGCATGACTTGCCGAAACTGCTCGGGCGCATCCACGCGACGGCTGCTGGGCAAGCTGCGCTCAAATGTGCTGTTAATGCTCTCAACCAGACGGTCGCGCTCGCGCGTCAGCACTGTCCACTCCAGCACCACCTGAGCCAACCCCAGAAGCACTAAAATGCCGGCGGCGATCATTGCCGGCCTGGCCTTGCGCCAGGCCGGCGTAGCCATGCTCACAGCAAAGGGTCCGCTAAGCAGATTCAGCGGCGGGTTTGCGCCTATCGCTCTGCGCAATATCTCTGGCAGGCTCGCCGCGGCCTGCGCGGGGAGGACAGTCACCTCGCTTGCGCTATCGAGCCCCAGCGCCGCCGGCTGATAACCGACCAGCTCCAGCCGACGCTGCGGCTCGGGCAATGCGGCCAGCCGGCGCTGCAGCCAGAGCAGCAACATGCCTTCTTCGATCAGCGCAGGCTCCTGATCCGCCGCGGTGACCAGCGCCTG
>JAWOGT010000101.1:0-4325 GCA_046496585.1 Halopseudomonas sp. | reverse complement strand
ACACTGTCGCCGCGGGCCAGCAGGTGGCGGTGATGGAAGCCATGAAAATGGAATTCGTCGTCAAGGCCGAGCGCAGCGGGATCGTCCGGGTCCTGGCTTGCTGACCCGGTGACAACCTGTTTGAAGGCAACCCACTGCTATTTTTTGAGCCCGCAGAAGTAGAAGCCGGCGGCGCGCTGAATGAGGAGCAGATCGATATCGCGCATATCCGCGCCGACCTGGCGGAACTGCTGGAGTTGCACGCCAACCTGACCGACCAGCGCCGCCCCGAGGCGCTGGTCAAGCGGCGCAAGACCGGGCAGCGCACGGCGCGGGAAAATCTCGCCGACCTGCTCGACGACGGCAGCTTTATGGAATACGGCGGCCTGGCGCTGGCAGCGCAACGGACCCGCCGCAGTCACGCAGAGCTGCTGAAGATGAGCCCGGCAGACGGCCTGATTACCGGTATCGGCACGGTCAACGCCGAGCTGTTCGGCGCCGCGAGCGCACGCTGCATGGCCATGAGTTACGACTACACGGTGTTCGCCGGCACCCAGGGTGCGATGAACCACAAGAAAACCGACCGCATGCTCGAGCTGGCCGAGCAGTGGCGGCTGCCGCTGGTGTTCTTTACCGAAGGCGGCGGCGGTAGGCCCGGCGATATCGACAAGGTCGGCGTGGCCGGACTCGACTGCACCACCTTTATGCGCATGGCCCGCCTGAGTGGCCAGGTCCCGCTGGTCGGCGTGGTCTCCGGGCGCTGTTTCGCCGGCAACGCGGCGTTGCTCGGCTGCTGCGACGTGATCATTGCCACCGAAAACGCCACGCTGGGCATGGCCGGTCCGGCGATGATCGAGGGTGGCGGGCTGGGCAGCTATACGCCCGAGCAAGTCGGGCCGATGAGCATGCACGGGCCGAATGGCGTGATCGATGTGCTGGTCAAGGATGAGGCCGAAGCCACCCGCGTCGCCAAGCAGTATCTGGCCTATTTCCAGGGCGATCTGCCCAGCGGCGACTGCACCGATCAGCGCCAGCTGCGCCACCTGATTCCGGAGAATCGTCTGCGCGTCTACGATATCCGCCAGGTGATCGAGACCCTGGCCGACAGCGGCTCGGTCCTCGAGCTGCGCCGGCAATTCGCGCCCGGGTTGATTACCGCGCTGATCCGCCTCAACGGCAAGGTGTTTGGCCTGATCGCCAACAATCCGATGCATCTGGGCGGCGCCATCGATGCCGCGGCTGGCGACAAGGCGGCGCGCTTTATGCAGCTGTGTCAGGCCCATGGACTGCCGATGGTATCGCTGTGCGATACCCCGGGCTTTATGGTCGGGCCGGACTCCGAACGCCAGGCGACCGTACGCCATGTCTCGCGCATGTTCGTCACCGCCGCGAGTTTGAAGGTGCCGTTCTTTACCGTGGTGCTGCGCAAGGGCTATGGCCTCGGCGCACAGGCCATGGCGGCGGGCAGCTTTATGGCGCCGCTGTTTACCATCGGCTGGCCAAGCAGTGAATTTGGCGCTATGGGGCTGGAGGGCGCTGTCCGGCTGGGCTATGCCAAGGAGCTGGCGGCCATCGAGGATGCAGGCGAACGTCAGGCGCAGTTCGAGCAGTGGGTGGCCGAGCTGTATCGGCGCGGCAAGGGCGTGAGCATGGCCAGCTTTCTGGAAATCGACGCGGTGATCGACCCCATGGACACCCGTGACTGGCTGCTGCGTGGACTCAACTCGGCGCCGCCAGAATCCCTGACCAAGGGCACACGGCCATTTGTCGATACCTGGTAGCGTAATACCACCAGCGCGGGTCTGCGCTGATCAAAGCGAAGCCAGGGCGATCACACGATCGGCCCTGGGCAACAAACCGGCATCGTGACCCAGCAACAGCGCCGTGCGCCCCGCCAGCCAGGGTTCCAGGCGCGCGGTTACGCGCTCGCGGGTGGCCGCATCCAGGCCACTGAACGGCTCATCCAGAATCACCAGCGGCGCGTCCTTGAGCAGCACCCGCGCCAAGGCCAAGCGCCGCCCCTCACCACCCGACAGCTGCTTGCCCGATTCGCCGACCCAGGTGTTAATCCCTGCAGGCAAGGCGCTGACCAGCTCGGCCAGATCGACCATCTCCAGCACCTGCCAGAGTTCTGCGTCGGTCGCGGAAGGCTTGGCCAGCAAGAGGTTAGCGGCAATGCTGTCATGCAGCAGTTCGCTGTGCTGCGTCAGGTAGCCTATCTGCGCGCGCCATTCGGCCAGCGACAGCTGGGTCAGCGGTATGCCGCCCAGCGGTCTGCCGCCCGACGGAGCGCCGCCCGCCACTAGCTGCCCGGCATCAGGATCGATCAGGCGCACCGCCAGTGCGGCCAGGGTCGACTTGCCGCAACCGGAGGGACCGATCAGCGCCAATCGCTCGCCCTGGTTCAGCGTCAGGTTCAGCTGCTGCAGGCCGGCATGCCGGACGCCGACGTGTTGCCAGTGCAGTGTTAGCTCGACCGGCAGGGCGGCCGGTTGATCCGGGTCTACCAGCGCCGTGCTCATCGCCGTCTGCTGATTCAAGCGCCTGGCGGCCGCACGCGTGCCACCGAATTGTGCAAAGGCCGCCGGCAAGCCGGCGAAGCCTTCACTCAAGGCCATCAGCGCCAGCGGGATCATGACCATCACCGGACCGGACAACAGCCCGGCGATATACGCCTGTATGCCGCCAAACAGCCCGACCAGCACCGCACCCATCACGCCCAGGGTCGTCAGTGCCTGGCCCAGGGCAACCCGGCCCTGCAGCGCCAGCTGATCATCGAGCATCTGCTGACTGCCGGCCAACAACTGCTGGCGATGCACGCCCAGGGTGCCGGCCGCGGTCAGTTCCGCCAGGCCCTGAAGCTGCTCTACCGCCTGCACCCGCAGTCCGTCCAGCTGCTCAACTCGCCGGGCGCTGTAGTGCAGGCCCAACCACGCCATGCCCAGCGTCAGCGCCAGCAACAGCGCCAGCAACAGTGTGCCCAGCAGTCCGGCCAGCGGCAGATGGAACAGCGCAATCAGCCCACAGACCAGCACGATGCCGAGCAAGGCCACCAATGGTGGCGCCAGCAGGCGCAGGTAGAGGGTATCCAGTGTGTCGATATCCGCCGTCAGGCGATTGAGCCACTGCGCTGCACGCAGCCGGCTCAGGGTCGCGCCGTCGAGTGCCGCCAGCGCGGCGAAGTGTCGGCCGCGCAAGTCCGCGAGCAGACTGAGCACCGTGTTGTGATTGAACACCCGTTCGAAATAACGCGCGACAGTACGGGTCAGGGCGAAGAAGCGAATGCCGCCGCCGGGCATATACACATCGAACATCACCCGCTGGCCCGCCGCCCACAGCAGCGCCGTGACGCCAGTAGCGGTGATAAACCAGCCCGACAGCGCCAGCAGCCCTACCGCGCTGAACAACGTCAAGGCCAACAGCAGCGCGCCAAGCCACAGCCGGCCGCGGCGCTGCAGGATCAGGTTCAGCCAGGGCTTGAGTTCAGACATCGGCCAGACTCCCCTTGGCCAGCTCGATACGCCGCTCCGCCAGCGCCATCAGCGCCGGATGGTGGGTGGCGATAATCAGCGTTTTGCCGCTGCTGACCAGGCCGCGCAGGGCCTCTATCACCTCGGCCTCGCTGTGCTCGTCGAGGCTGGCGGTCGGCTCGTCGAGCAGCACCAGCTCGGCGTCAGACAGCCAGACTCGCGCCAGCGCCAAGCGCTGCGCCTGGCCACCCGAAAGCCCGCGTCCGCCTTCACCCAGCGGCGTCTCCAGACCTTGTGCTTGAGTGGCCAGCAGCCCCGCGAGGCCCACCGCATCAATAGCGCGCAACATGGCCGGCGTATCCGCCTGCGGCGCAGTCAGACGCAGATTGTCGGCCCAACTGCCGTGGATCAGAAACGGCCGCTGCCCCAGCCAGGCCAAGGGTGCTTGCCCCGGTGCCTGACCGAACAGGCTGAGGCTGCCCGCGTCGGGGGTTACAAAACCCGCCAGGCAGTGCAGCAGGCTGGATTTACCCGAGCCCGACGGTCCGACCAGCGCCACCACCTGGCCGCGGGGGATCTCCAGGTTGATGCCCGTCAGCACCCGTCCGCGTCCGGGATACTCCAGGGCCAGATCAGCAATACGAATCCGCCCGTTATGCGCTGCGCGCTCCTGCTCTGTGGACAGGCGCGGATGCGCCGCGGATTCGTGGCTCGCGGCTTCGGACTGCAGCAGCGCCATGCTGTCCGCAGCGCCCAGTGCCGCCGCACGGTCATGATAGGCCTGCGCCCAACTGCGCAGCGGCTGAAAAAACTCGGGTGCCAGCAACAGAATAAACAGGCCGGAGAACAACGTCAGCTCGGCCGCTGGCCCGTACT
>JAWOGT010000099.1:0-28404 GCA_046496585.1 Halopseudomonas sp. | reverse complement strand
CGTTGCGCTGCCAGCGCCAGGCCGCCGTATTCCATAAAGCTGCCGTCGTCGAGCAGGTCGGCGAGATTTTCCCGCGCCGTGCGCTGCCCGGTCTTGCGCCGTTTGGCGACGGCCTCGGGACGGCGCTGGTCGTTCAGGTTGGCGTGCAGCTCCAGCAATTCCGCCAGGTCGGCGCGGATATGCGCGATATCGATCTGCTGCTCATTCAGCGCGCCACCGATTTCTACCTCGGCAGGTTCGAGAAACAGCAGTGGGTTGCCTTCAAACAGGTTGTCACCGGGGCTGCAAGCCAAAACCCGGACGATCCCGCTGCGCTCGGCCTTGACGACGAATTCCATTTTCATGGCTTCCATCACCGCCACCTGCTGGCCCGCGGCAACGCTGTCGCCGGGCTGCACGTCGAGGCTGACCAGCACCCCCTGCACCGGTGCATTGAGCGGCTCGGTGCCGGGCGGTGCATCGACCGCGGTTGCCAGCGCGGCTGGCGCTTGTCCGGCGCGCTGAAAATACAGGTGCGGGTGGGCCGGTTCTGCCCCTGGGCGCGCGGAGAGCAGTGCTGGGGCATGCTGTTCGATAAAGCCGGTGGTCACCTGATTGCTCTGCACCTGCGGGTGGACCAGCAGATTCTGCAGAAAATGCAGGTTGCTGCTGACGCCTTCCAGGCGGAATTCGCAGAGCGCGCGATAGGCGCGGCGCAGCACTGCCGGGTAATCGGCGTTGGCGTGAACGATCAGCTTGGCCAGCAGCGAGTCGAAACTCGGGCTGGTGGTGTAGCCACTATAGCCGTAGCCATCCACGCGCACACCCGGGCCACTGGGGGGTTCGTAGGCACTCAGGGTCCCGCCTGCGGGCTTGGCGCTGCCGTCGCTGGCCATGCTTTCCAGGTTGATGCGCAGTTGCACGGCGTAACCCTGGGCTGCAGGGATGTGCTCCTGGGTCAGGCTCAACTCCGCCAGGCTGGCCCCGGCGGCGAGGCGGATTTGCGTCTGCGCCAGGTCGATACCGCTAATGGCCTCGGTGACGGTATGCTCGACCTGAATGCGTGGGTTGGCTTCCATAAAGACGAAGTCGCCAGTGTCCTCGTCGAGTAGAAATTCCACGGTGCACAGGCCGCGATAGGCAACGGCGCCGGTCAACTTGACCGCGGCGTCGAGCATGCGCTGGCGTAGCGTCGGGTCCAGCCCGGGCGCCGGGGCGATCTCCAGCAGCTTCTGGTTGCGCCGCTGCAGAGTGCAGTCACGCTCCCACAGGTGGCTGATGTGCTGGCCATCGCCGATGATCTGCACTTCGATATGCCGGGCCCGGCGGATCAGCCGCTCGACGTACAACTCGTCGCTGCCGAAGGCGGCTTTGGCTTCGGAGCTGCAGCGGATGAAGGCCTGCTCCAGATCGGCGCTATCGAGTACCGCGCGCATGCCCCGCCCGCCGCCACCGGCCAGGGCCTTGAGCATGATGGCGCTGCCAGCGCCGAGTGCTTGCATGAAGTCGCGGGCCTGTTCCAGGCTGGTGGCCTGATTGGTGCCCTGCACCAGCGGGATGTTCTGTTCAAGCGCCAGGCGCCGCGCGCTGGCCTTGTCGCCGAACAGTTCCAGGACCTTGGCATCGGGGCCGATAAAGCGGATGCCGGCCACAGCGCAGAGCCGGGCAAAGCCGGCGTTTTCGCTGAGAAACCCGTAACCCGGATGGATCGCATCGCACTGCTGTTCAGTGGCCAGGCGAATCAACTGTGCTGCATCGAGGTAGGCGCTGGCGCCACGGCCACGCAAGGCCACGGCCTGGTCGGCCTTGCGCACATGCAGTGATTGAGCGTCGTCTTCAGCAAAAACCGCGACGCTGAGAATATCCAGCTCGGCGGCCGCGCGGGCCAGACGAATGGCGATTTCACCGCGATTGGCGATGAGTATTTTCTTGAAGGTCATTACAGCCAGCCCTGCAGTTCGTTCTTTTTAACTTTCCCGGTGGCGGTCATCGGCAGGGATTCTACCAGTCGCACCTCCGGCACCTTGTAAATCGCCATGGCCTGCTTGCACCAGTCCACCAGGGTCTGCGCGCTCAGGGCGCTGCCGGGTTTGGCCACCACAAAGGCCACCGGGCATTCGCCGCGCTGGGCATCGGGGCGGCCAATCACCGCCGAGGCCAGAATCGCCGGATGCTGGCCGAGCATGGCTTCCAGTTCGCTGGGGAAGACGCTCATGCCGTTGACCTTGAGCATCTCCTTGCGCCGGCCGAGGTAACGAATAAAGCCCTGCTCGGTAATCACGCCGCTGTCGCCGGTATGCAGCCAGCCGTCGCGCAGGGCTTCGGCGCTGGCTTCGGGCTGGTTCCAGTAGCCCTTGAACAGGGAGGGTGAACGTACGCACAGCTCGCCTTCACTGCCCAGTGACAGTAACTCGCCAGTGGCGAAGTCGCAGACCTTGAACTCGGTACCCGGCACCGGCAGGCCGACAAAGGTTGGCGCCGACTTGAGGTCGAAGTTGTCGTCCTGCAGGCCTGCGGTAAAGGTATCGCAGGTATGCGTTTCGGTCATGCCGAAGCTGGTTTCAAACAGCGTGCAGCCGGTCAGCTGACGCCAGCGCCGCCGGTATTCGGGGGTCAGCTTCTTGATAAAAGACACGCAGCTGGTGATCTGCAGCGAGCTGAAATCAAACTGGTTGGCCTGCGGGTGGTCAAGCACTTCCGCAGCGCTGTCGACCAGCAGGCCGGTGTGATTGACCCGGTAGTGCTGCACCGCGCTCATGAACGTCAGGGCGTCCCAACGGGCCAGCAGCACCAGCGTGGTACCGGTGAACACCGGGAACAGCAGGCCGGCGTTTTCCCCGGCAATCCAGAATTCGGGCATGAAGTTCAGGCTGACGCGCTCGCTGTCCAGGCCCAGCGCGGCAGGCACAAAGCTGGCGCAGGTATAGAGCATGTCGCCATGGGTATGCATGCAGCCTTTCGGCAGCCCGGTGGTGCCGCCGGTGTAATTCAGCGCGGCGATATCATCCAGCGCCGGGATCGGCAAATCCCGCGCAGGTTCAATGCCCTGCAGCGCCGCGAGCATGTCGAGATAATCGGTGACCGGCAGTTTGGCTGCGCGCAACAGGTCGGGCACGGGAATCGGCGGCTCGGCGGGGCACAGCTCCGACAGGCTGGTGGCAATGGTCAGCCGCACCTCGGTTTGCTGGCGGATCTCGCGCAGCACCGGCAGCAGCTGGTCAAAGCAGACGATCACGCTGGCGCCGCTATCTTTGAGCTGGTAGCTGAGCTCCATTGGCATCGCCATGGGGCTGACCGGGGCATGGATGGCAGCGGCCTTGAGGATGCCGTAAAAGGCGATATGCAGTTGCGGGCAATTGGGCATGAACACGGCGACGCGCTCGCCGGGACGCACACCCTGTTCGAGTAGCAGCGCAGCAAAGCGGTCGCTCAGGTCATCCAGTTCGGCGTAGCTGAGGTCGTAACCGTAAAAGCGCACCGCGGGCTTGTCCGGTGTGGTCCGGGCCCAATGCCGCAGGTACTCGGTCAGCGGTTTCTCCCCCAATGGATACACCGGCACCGTCGCGCTGTGGGTTGGCCAGGCCTGTTGCTGCAGCGCCTGGAGCTGCTGAAGGTAGTGTTGCTCGTGCGAGACGTCGTCGCCCATTGAAGTACTCCTGGTGGCCTCTGCCAGTGTATTTATTGTCAGCCAAGGGTAGGGCGGTGACGGGTCCGGGTGAAGCGATCATTATTCATTGGATAAAATGAATCTGATTCATGTATAGGTGATATAAGTCAGCCTTGACGGCAAATACATTCGCTATCACTGAGGTTTCATGAGCGCCAAACATGTCAGTCCAGCCCTGTCACGGATCGATCTCAATCTGTTCCGGACCTTCGAGGTCATCTACCGCGAGCGCAGCCTGACCCGTGCGGCGACCGTGTTGCATGTCAGTCAGTCCGCGGTCAGTCATGCCCTGGCCCGGCTACGGGAGCACTTCAATGACCCGCTGTTTGTGCGTGAAGGACGCGGCGTCTCGCCCAGCGCATTGGCCGTGCGCCTGGCGCCGGACATCCTCGATGGGCTGGCGCGGTTGCAGCAAAGCCTGGGTCACCTGCAGTCGTTTGACCCGCAACGCGATAGCCGGATGTTCACCCTGAACTTGCCGGAACAGCTGGAGCCGCTGCTGTTGCCCGAGTTGCTAGTGCACTTGCGCCGCGCCGCACCCTTCTGCCGGGTGAAAACGGCCGGCGTGCGCTGGCAGGATCTGAAACTGGAGATGGCCTCTGGACGGGTGGATCTGACTATCCAGATTGCCCGGCCAGTCGAGCCTGTGCTGCGGCAGACGCAGTTGCTCGCAGAACCCCTGTGCGTGGTCGCCGGGCCGGACTTTACCGGCAGCCTGAGTGCCGAACGCTACCTGGCGGCTGAACACATTGCGGTGGCGTCGTGGCGTCGGGGTTTGTCTTTCGAGGATCTGGCATTGGGGCACCTCGGACTTGAACGCCGGATCGTCCAGCGTTGCCAGAACTATCAGGCGGCCAGTCTGGTGGTGGCCCAGAGCGATCTGCTGCTGACCATGTCCCGGCGGCATGCGGAACTGGTCAGTCGGCCACTGGGCAATCGACTGCTGCCGATGCCGCTACCCCTGCCGCCTATCGGGTTGAGCATGTATTGGCATGAAGAGGTTGACCAGGATCCGGTCAATCTCTGGTTACGCCAGCAGGTGCTGCAGCTGGCTCAGAACAGCCCCTGGGGCATGGCGTCGTTGCCGCCGGACGGGTAGGTGCCGCTGTCAATCTCGTCCCAGGCCGGCGGGGCGTCTTCTTCCTTGAATACTTCAAAGAAGCCGCCAGAGGCTCCGGGGCGGGCCGCGCGACCGTTGGCGGGGTCTATGCGCACACTGGTCAGGCCTTCAGGCATGGGTTGGCTGTGTTCAGGCCGGCCGTCCAGTGCGCCAGCCATGAAATCCATCCAGATCGGCAGCGCGGCGGTGCCGCCGTACTCGCGCCGGCCCAGGGTGCTGGGCTGGTCGAAACCCACCCAGGATACGGTCACAAAATCACCGTTATAGCCGGCGAACCAGGCATCTTTCTGGTCGTTGGTGGTCCCCGTCTTGCCTGCCAGGTCGCCGCGCTGCAACGCTTTAGCGCGGATTGCAGTGCCGCGGGTGATAACGTCCTGAAGCATGCTGGTGAGCTGATAGGTGGTGCGCGGATCGACCACCTTCTTGGCTGCAGGCAGCTCGGGAAGAATGGCCGCGGTTTCGGCAAACTTGCCCGCCTGGACATAGCGCGAGAGGCGCTGCTGATGGATTTCCCGGGCGTCTGCGGTGACGGCGGCGGCGGACACTTCGAGAATCTGTCCGCGGTGATCTTCGATACGCTCGATCAGGTAGGGCTGGACCGCATAGCCGCCATTGGCGATCACGGTATAGCCCTGGGCGATCTGTAACGGGGTGAGCTCTGGTGTGCCCAGTGAGGCAGACAAGTTGCGCGGCAGGTCGGAACGGCTGAAGCCGAAGCGCTCTATATAGCTGAGTGATTTATCCACGCCCAGGTCCTGCATCAGGCGTATCGAGACCAGGTTGCGCGAACGATACAGCGCCTCCCTGAGGCGGATCGGGCCCAGGAAATCACCGCCGGAATTCTGTGGCCGCCAGGCCGAGTCGAGATAGTTGTCGAGCACCACCAGGGGTGCATCATTGACCATGCTCGCCGGATTGTAGCCATGATCAAGCGCAGCCGCGTAGAGGAAGGGTTTGAAGCTGGATCCGGGTTGCCGTTGCGCCTGGGTGACCCGGTTGTAATTGCTCTGCACGTAGGAAAAACCGCCGATCAAGGCCTGGATGGCGCCATCCTGCGGCGACAGCGCAACCAGCGCGCTCTGCGCCTCGGGCACCTGGCTGAGACGGAACTGTATGCCTTCGAGCGGAACCACCCGAACGATATCGCCCACCGCCAGGACATCCGCCGGTTTGCTGGGGTTTGGCCCCATGCTGTTGGCGCTAAGATAAGGCCGGGCCCAGCGCATGGCTTCCCAGGCAATCTCGCCGAGCGCGCCACCGCGGAGCAGCAGTGTCACCTTGTCATCAGCTACGCTGCTAACCACGGCGGGATGCAAGCCGCCCAGGCCGCGGTAGTCTTTCAACAGGTCGGGCCATTCGGCAGGGCTGCTCTGTGGGTGCCGTGCTTCGGGGCCGCGATAGCCGTGGCGCTGGTCGTAACTCATCAGGCCGCTGCGTAAGGCGGTATTAGCCAGGGTCTGCAGTTCGCTGTTCACCGTGGTATAGACGTGATAACCGTTGGAGTAGGCCTTCTCGCCATACTTGCTGAGCATCTCCAGGCGTGCCATTTCAGCCACATACGGGGCTTCCAGTTCGGGGTTGGTGCCGTGGTTGGTGGCCGTGATGGGGCTGGCGACGGCCTGGTCATGTTCGGCTTGATCGATATAGCCCAGGCTCAGCATGCGGCCCAGAATCCAGTCGCGGCGCAGCAGTGTGCGTTCCGGGTTGGAGATCGGATTGTAGCGTGATGGCGCTTTGGGCAAACCGGCAATCATGGCCAGGTCGGCCAGCGCCAGCTCATCGATCGAACGGCCGTAATACACCTGGGCCGCTGCCTCTATGCCGTAAGCCCGGTTGCCGAGATAGATCTTGTTGACGTAAAGCTCAAAAATCTCGCGCTTGTTCAGACTCCGCTCGATTTGCAGGGCCAGCAGTATCTCGTTGAGTTTGCGTGAAAAAACCCGGTCACTGGTGAGGAAATAATTTTTCGCGACCTGCATGGTAATGGTGCTGCCGCCGGTCTGGATGCTGCCGGTTTTAACCAGCTCGCTGACCGCGCGCATCAGGCTCTTTGGGTCTACGCCGTGGTGGTTGAGGAAGTTGTCGTCCTCGGCCGCCAGGATGGCATTGATAAAGTCTTCCGGGACTTGGCCGTAACTAATAGGTATGCGGCGCATTTCGCCGAATTGCGCTATCAATTTGTTATCTGTGCTATATATCCGCAATGGGGTCTGCAATTGCACGTTGCGCAGAGTTTCGACGTCAGGCAAGCCGGGGCTCAGATACAGCGCAATGGCAGTCAGGCCCATGATCGGGGCGCTTATCAGAGCGAGAAGGGACCACAATAGGATTTTTAGAAAGCGCATAAGGGACAGGCAAATTCCCTGACAAATGAGTTGGTTAGCGGTGCGGCACAATGAGAACAGGTTAACAGTATGCATTATAAACGCATTTATTTTGTTTTAGCTATTTGCGCTTGTACAAGGACTGTTATTTAATGTAGGAAAACATAAACCGGCCGTAAGTGTCGGATGCTGATAGGAAATTGGCCGTGCTAGGGCTCATAAAGAAAAAAGCGAACACGCTGCTGGGCATTGATATCAGCTCCACTACGGTGAAGTTGCTCGAGCTCAGTCGCTCAGGTAACCGTTATAAGGTCGAGGCCTATGCGGTCGAACCTCTCCCACCTAGTGCGGTGGTAGAAAAAAATATCGTCGAGCTTGAAGGTGTCGGCCAGGCCTTGGAGAAAGTCCTGGCCCGGTCGCGTTCCTCTCTCAAGCAAGCGGCCGTTGCCGTTGCCGGTTCCGCGGTGATTACCAAAATCATCGAAATGGACGCGGATCTCGATCCAGAGGAAATGGAAGAGCAGATCAAGCTTGAGGCTGATCAGTACATTCCGTATCCACTGGATGAGGTCGCCATCGACTTCGAAGTCCAGGGACCTTCTGCGCGCAATCCGGGCAGAGCCGAAGTGCTGCTCGCTGCTTGTCGACGTGAGAACGTCGATATTCGCGAGGCTGCGCTGGCGCTTGCCGGTTTGGCTGCGCGGGTGGTCGAGGTCGAGGCTTACGCCATGGAACGGGCCTGTGATCTGGTCATCGACCAGCTGGATGGTGACCGCGACGAAATGACCGTTGCCGTCATCGATATCGGCGCGACCATGATGACCCTCAGCGTGCTGAGCAAAGGCCGCATCATTTACACCCGCGAACAGCTGTTTGGCGGCAAGCAGCTGACCGATGAGATCCAGCGGCGCTACGGCTTGTCGCAGGAGGAAGCGGGTCTGGCCAAGAAGCAGGGCGGCTTGCCGGATGACTACGAAAGCGAAGTGCTGGGGCCGTTCAAGGATGCTGTGGTGCAGCAGGTGTCACGTTCGCTACAGTTCTTCTTCGCGGGCGGCCAGTATAACGATGTGGATTATATTCTCCTCGCTGGCGGCACGTCTTCGATTCCGGGTCTCGACTACCTGATTCAGCAAAAGATCGGCACCACCACGTTGGTCGCCAACCCCTTTGCAAACATGACCCTGTCAAACAAGGTCAACGCGGTGGCGCTCAGCAATGATGCTCCCGCGCTGATGATTGCTTGTGGTCTGGCAATGAGGAGTTTCGACTAATGGCTCGGATCAACCTGTTACCCTGGCGCGAACAGCTCAGGGAAGAGCGCAAGAAAGAGTTTCTTACTGTTCTGGCGTTGATCGTCGTACTGGCCGGTGCGCTGGTGTTTATGGGCGATCGCTTCTATGCCGGCAAAATCGATCATCAGACTGCGCGCAACAAGTTCCTGCAGGATGAAATCACCTTGCTGGAAACGCGCATCAAAGAGATCGAGCAGTTGCAGGCGCGCCGGACCCAATTGCTCGATCGGATGAAGATCATTCAGGACCTGCAGGGTAACCGTCCGATTATTGTCCGCGTGTTTGACGAAACCGCGCGTACCTTGCCTGACGGCGTTTACTTTACCTCGGTCGATATGCGCGGTCCCATCGTCAACATCAAAGGTGGCGCCGAGTCCAACAGTCGCGTATCGAATTTGATGCGGCAGATGGATGCGTCTGAATGGATGACGTCACCCAACCTCACGGCAGTCAGAGCGGTGACGTCGGGCGGCGTGGATCAGGCTAACGTTTTCGAGCTTTCAGTGCGTCAAACTGAGCCGAAGGCATCTGCTGAGGGAGCGCAGCAGCAATGAGTATGTCTCAAATCAAGGCCAGTTTTCGCAAGATCGATATCAATAATATCGACTTCAACAACGTTGGCGCGTGGCCTGGGGCGTTGAAATTCCTCGCCGGGCTGCTGCTGTTTATTGTGTTGTTGGTCGCCGGCTATCACTTTCATGTGAAGGACATGAGGGCCAGTCTGGAGCAAACCCAAGCCAGAGAGATGGCTTTGCGCAACGACTTTACCGATAAATCCTTTCGGGCGGCCAATCTGGAAGCCTACAAGGCACAGTTGGTCGAGATCGAAGAGCGCTTCGGCGCCTTGTTGAAGCAATTGCCCAGCGATACCGAAGTGCCAGGCCTGCTGGAGGATATTACCCAGATGGGTCTTAATAGCGGTCTGGAGTTTGAGTCCATCACCTTGCAACCGGAAACGGCCCAGCAGTTTTATATCGAACTGCCGATCAGAATCGTGGTGCAGGGCAGTTATCATGACATTGCCACTTTTGTCAGCAGCGTCTCAGGCCTGCCGCGTATCGTTACGCTGCATGACTTCGATATTGTCCCGGTTACCGTCGGCAATCCCGACCTGCTGAAAATGAATATCCTCGCGAAAACCTATCGCTACAACGAAGCAGGGGGCCAATAATGAGCATACACAAGCGCGTATTGGGCTTTGCCCTGGCCTTGCCAATAGCGTTGGCAGGCTGTAGTGATGGCAGTTTCCTTGATCTGCAGGCCTTTATGGAAGAAACCCGTATGCGGCCTGCGGGCAACATCGATCCGCTGCCCCGTTTTGCGCCCTATGAGGCCTTTACCTACAGTGCAACGTCGTTGCGCAGTCCGTTCCAGCCGCCGATCAGGATTGATCTGAGCCAGCGTGAGCGTGGCTCGCAGGATCTGAAACCTGACGAAGATCGGGTCAAGCAGTTTCTCGAGGGCTTCAATATTGAAGGATTCGAGATGGTTGGCGTCATGAGCAATCAGGACGGTATGCAGGCGTTGGTCCGCGGAGCGGGTAGTGTGCACCGGGTCAAAATGGGGGACTATCTGGGTCGTAATCACGGCCGTATTGCCAGCATTGAAGAAGGCCGTGTCGACGTGGTCGAAATCGTCCCGGATGGAGAAGGTGGTTGGTTGGAGCGCCCGCGCACGCTCAGCTTGCCTGAGCGCGGATAAGTCAACCAGGGAGAGACAATAATGAACTGCAAACAGTCACGCGTGGAACGCAATCAAATGCCTTTAAGCAAACAGTTTACGCTTGCCGCCATCATGGCGTTGTTTAGCCCGTTGGCCTTGGCCGCCAACCTTCAGAATCTGGATGTTGCCACTCTGCCCGGGGAGCGGGTTGAGTTGAAATTGTCCTTCGATGAGCCCGTGACATCGGCACCGAAAGGCTACACCATTGATCAGCCCGCGCGTATTGCGATCGATTTGCCTGGCGTCAAGAGTGCGCTTGGCGAGCGCACCCGTGATCTTGGGTTGGGTAACGCCCGCAGCATCACTGTAGTGGAAGCCAATGACCGCACCCGACTGATCATTAATCTGACTGACTTGGTGCCCTACGCCACGCGGATTGACGGCAATGACTTGTATGTCATGGTCGGCGCCGACGGTGCACCAGGCTACGCGCCGAGTGACCCGGTGCGCCCGGTTGCGGCGCAGACTACGCCCCAGGCGGCCCCGAGCAATTGGCGTGCGACCTCCGAGCCGGCTGTTTCCAGCCCGATGGCAACCCGCGGTAGTGCCATTACCAGTCTGGATTTTCGTCGTGGTGAGCAGGGCGAGGGTAATGTCATCGTTGATTTGTCCGATCCTTCGGTGAAAGTCGATGTGCAGGAACAGGGCGGCCGCGTCAGGCTGACTTTCCCGGATACCCGGCTGCCGGATGCCTTGCGTGTGCGTCTGGATGTGAAAGATTTTGCCACGCCGGTGAATTTTGTCAGCGCCAGCACCAGCGGTGGCAACAGCATCATCAATATCGAGCCTAGCGGCTTTTACGAACATCTGGTCTACCAGGCCGACAGTCGGCTGATTGTCAGCTTCAAACCCCTGACCCAGGGTGAGGTAGAGCAGCGCCGCTCCGAGTCATTCGCCTATACCGGCGAGAAGCTGTCGTTGAATTTCCAGGATATTGAAGTCCGCTCGGTGTTGCAGTTGATTGCCGACTTTACCGATCTCAATCTGGTCGCCAGTGACACGGTTCAAGGCAGCATTACCCTGCGTCTGCAGAACGTGCCCTGGGATCAGGCCCTGGATCTGGTATTGAAAACCAAGGGTCTTGATCAGCGCAAGATCGGCAACGTGCTGCTGGTCGCGCCGGCGGATGAAATTGCCGCGCGTGAGCGTCAGGAATTGGAGTCTCAGCAGCAGATTGCCGAGCTGGCGCCCCTGCGCCGTGAACTGATTCAGGTCAACTACGCTCGCGCTGCCGACATCGCCAGCCTGTTTGCGTCTGTCACCGCCAGTGACGGTGAGCAGCGTGGCTCCATCACCGTGGACGACCGCACCAACAGCATTATTGCGCTTGAGACTCAGCAGAAGCTTGACGAGCTGCGGCGTATCGTTGTGCAACTGGACATCCCGGTTCGTCAGGTGATGATCGAGGCGCGGATTGTTGAGGCCAACGTTGGTTTTGACCGGGCGCTGGGCGTGCGTTGGGGCGGCAGCATCAATGCCGGTAACCGGTATGATGTATTCGGTCGCAATCCTGGCGGCGGTGCGCAAATGCCTACCCCCTCGGCCAACGCCCCTTTTGTTGATCTGGGCGTAGCTGCCGCGACGTCGGGCATTGGTATTGGCTTTATTACCAACAACACCATTCTTGATCTGCAGTTATCGGCGATGGAGAGTACCGGCAACGGGGAGATTATCTCCCAGCCCAAGGTAGTCACCTCCGACAAGGAAACGGCGAAGATTCTCAAAGGCTCAGAGATTCCCTACCAGGAAGCCAGCTCCAGCGGCGCGACCACCACTGCCTTTGCCGAAGCCGTACTGTCACTGGAAGTCACTCCGCAGATTACACCGGACAATCAGGTGATTATGGAGGTCGTGGTCACCAAGGATGAGCCGGACTTTACCAACCAGGTCAACGGTGTACCGACCATTCGCAAGAATGAGGTGAATGCCAAGATCCTGGTGGGTGATGGCGAAACTATCGTGATCGGTGGGGTGTTCTCCAGCGAAACTCAAACCTCCCGCGAGAAGGTACCCTTCCTCGGTGACCTGCCCATTCTGGGTAAGGCCTTCCGTCGTGATGTGTCTCTGGAGAACAAGTCGGAACTGCTTATCTTCCTGACGCCTCGTATCATCAACAATGGAGCTATTACGGTTGCCAGGTAATCACGT
The DNA here is from genome assembly GCA_046496585.1 of Halopseudomonas sp. Classification (GTDB taxonomy): domain Bacteria; phylum Pseudomonadota; class Gammaproteobacteria; order Pseudomonadales; family Pseudomonadaceae; genus Halopseudomonas. The sequence goes on along the minus strand of JAWOGT010000099.1, from coordinate 16,152 downwards.
TGCGTAATGTTTTTCTGATCGGCCCGATGGGTGCTGGAAAAAGCACCATCGGGCGTCTGCTTGCCAAAGAACTCAAATACCCGTTCAAGGACTCAGACCGGGAAATTGAAGCACGTACCGGTGCGGATATTCCCTGGATCTTTGACGTTGAAGGGGAGGAGGGCTTTCGCGAGCGGGAAGAGGCGATGATTGCCGAGCTGGTGCAAGAGCATGGCATCGTTCTCGCGACCGGTGGTGGCGTGGTGATGCGTGAAGCCAATCGCCGGGCGTTGAGCGCTCACGGTCTGGTGGTCTATTTGCGTACCAGCGTTGATCAGCAGCTGCAGCGCACCTCCAAGGACAGACAGCGACCCTTGTTGTTGAATGCCGATCCGGAAAAGGTGCTACGCGATCTCATGGCACGCCGCGATCCGCTTTACAGCGAAATAGCCGACGTGACCATCGACACCGACCAGCGCGGACCCAAGATTGTCGTCAATACCATTCTAAGTCGGTTGCAAGGCGCTGACGAATAGTCGTCCGGATTTCCACTGCCATTCATGAGCCGACATTCGGGCTGAACACAGGTTGTGTGCCTGTTGTATTCTTGCCGAAGTCGTATCGGAGAGAAATTGATGCAGCAATTACGCGTTGAACTGGGTGAGCGCAGTTACCCCATTTATATAGGCAGTCATCTGCTTGCCCAGCCTGAGCTGTTAACCCAGCACATCGGTGGCAAGCAGGTGTGTATCGTTACCGATGACACTGTTGCTCCATTATATCTGGATGCGTTGTGTCAGGCGCTGACGGGCTATCAGGTCCTGAGCGTGGTATTGCCTACCGGGGAGGCTTTCAAGACCTGGGCTACCTTGCAGCAAATATTTGACGCCTTGCTCGCCGCCCGTCATGACCGCAAGACCACATTGATCGCGTTGGGCGGCGGGGTGATAGGCGATATGACCGGATTTGCCGCCGCTTGTTATCAACGGGGTGTGGATTTCATCCAGATGCCGACCACCCTGTTGTCACAGGTGGACTCTTCAGTGGGTGGCAAGACAGGGATTAACCATCCGGCGGGCAAGAACATGCTGGGCGCTTTCTATCAGCCCAAAGCCGTGCTGATCGACACCGACAGCTTGCAGACTTTGCCGGCAAGAGAAGTGAGTGCCGGTCTGGCAGAAGTCATCAAATACGGGTTAATCCGTGATAGTCAGTTCCTGGACTGGTTGGAGCGCCATGTTGAAGGGCTGCGTGCGCTGGATCCCGACCTGACTACCGAGGCGATTGCACGCTCTTGCCGGATCAAGGCCGAAGTGGTTGCGGCTGACGAGCGCGAAGGCGGCGTCCGCGCGATTCTGAATCTGGGGCACACCTTTGGCCATGCCATTGAAGCGCATCAGGGCTACGGCCAGTGGCTACACGGCGAGGCGGTGGGTGTCGGCATGGTTATGGCGCTGGAGATGTCCTGTCGGCAAGGCTGGATTTCCCGGGCCGAGGTTGACCGCGCAACGGCGTTGATCGGCGCTGCCGGTCTGCCGATCAAGCCGCCAGCGCAGATGACGGCTGCAGACTTTACGGAGCTGATGGCGGTAGATAAGAAAGTACTCGACGGACAACTGCGCCTGGTCTTGCTCAAGGCGCTGGGGCAGGCCGTCGTTAGCGCAGAATTCGATTCTGCTTCCTTGCAGGCAACCCTCGCGGCAGACCAGTTATGACAGTTGAACGGGATAGTAATTTTAGCGCTTCAGGTGAACTCGATGAGTTTCTTGATCATTACCAGTTGAGTCATGATCCCTTTGCCGCGCGGACACCGGGGTTCCGATTCTTCGCGCCGCAACGCAAAACCGTATTGGCTCAGCTGCATCATCTGGCGCGCTTTGGCAACCGTCTGTTGCTGGTCACCGGCCCGGAGGGCAGTGGCAAGACCTTGCTGCGTCAGGTGTTGGTTGCCAGCAGCAACAAGGATACGACCCAGTGTGTAGTGGCGACCGCGCGCGACTTTTCCGAAGAGTCCGCACTGATCGGTTATCTGTGCCAGGCGGTCAATGCCAAGGGACGCTCGGCGGATGCGTTGCTCGAGCGTGCCGAGCAGTTGAAGCAGACCGGCGTGCAGTTATATCTGATTATTGATGACGCGCAGTTGCTCGAGCTGCAGGCCCTGCAGGACCTGGCAGACCTGGGCCTGGGTGAGGGTGCAGATTCGCCGGTAAGAATCTTTCTGTTTGCTGACGAAAACATAACCTTGCTGCTCCCGCAGATCGATACCGATGACACTGATGAGCAGTGGGTGCACCGCATCGAGCTGGACGCCTACTCCCTCGCCGAGACCAGCGATTATATCGCCCAGCGCCTGGAGGCGGCTGGACAGGAATTGGCGCTGCTGGATGACGAGCAGTTAGAGCAAATTCATCGCCGCAGCAGCGGTTGGCCCGGGCGCATCAACACGGTAGCCCGGCAGATTATGGAAGATGCGATGGATGCGACGGCAACACGGCCGGCCCGGCGTGCTGGTAGCGCGCTGCCGCTGCGTTCGATGGTGGCGGTAGTATTGGTTGCTGTGGGTGTAGGTGTGGCCTGGTGGATGGGCGGCGACGAGACTGCCGACCAGCCCTCGCGCACGGTGTTGCAGCTGCCGGTGCCAGTCAATGCGGTGAATGTCGAACAGGATCGTCAGCTTGTGGAGCTGACTGAATTGAATGCCGTCACCCTGGAGCCCGAGGTCGCAGACATGGCTCCCGAGTGGCCCGCCGACCCGGTTGTAGCGCAAACCCAGACGGCATCAGCAGCGCCCGCCGATCAGGTATCGGTAGCGCCTGAGCCTGCGGCGGTGGTGGATCTGCAGGCGCCAGCGCCAGCAGCAATAGCCGTTGCAGCGCCGGTAGTAGTCGCTGCGCCGGTGCCAGAACCGCCACCTGCGGCCCCTCCTGCGCCGGCGGCGCCGGCAACCGGTCAGGCGCCGCGCTCGACAGACTGGTATCGTCAAGCCGACTCGAACGCTTTTGTGCTGCAGCTGGTAGGCACGCGCAGTCGTGACGCCGCCGTGGGCTTTATTGCCCAGCAGGCTGGTCTGGACGATCTGGGCTACTTTGAGACCCTGCATGAAGACCGCCCTTGGTTCGTTGTGACTCAAGGGCTCTACCGCACACGGCAACAGGCGCAGCAGGGTATCAGCGCCTTGCCGGCGGCAGTACAGGGGCAGAATCCGTGGCCCAAGGGCATGGATGCTATCAAGCAGTCCTTGCGTTGAGCTGCTGCCCAGTCGCCCTTTTGGGTGGGCTGGGCACGCGGCACCAGGCGAGAGCACAGCCTCTTTTGCCGACCGCGCGAGCGAAAAGCTTGCCTATTTACGACATTTGGATATGATTTTGCGGCACTGTTCGCCACAAAAAAATTGTGAGCGTTGTTGCCGCTGTGTACACTTAATCCCCTTTTGTCCGGCGCCAAGCCAGATCCAGTCTCGTTTGAATCTTGTAAGCGCTTGAATCCTTTAGAATTTTGAGAGCGTGCCTATGAAAGCAGGTTTATACCAGCCTGATCAGTTCAAGGATAACTGTGGCTTTGGCCTTATTGCCCACATGCAAGGTCAGCCCAGTCATCATCTGTTGCTGACGGCCATTCAAGCCCTGACATGCATGACGCACCGTGGCGGTATCAATGCCGACGGCAAAACCGGTGACGGTTGTGGCTTGTTGATCCAGAAGCCTGATCAGTTTCTGCGTGCGGTGGCCAGGGAGTCGCTCGGCGTCGAGCTGCCAGAGCAATATGCCGTGGGCATGGTGTTCATGGGCGCCGAGCAGGCTGCCTCTGCCGCAGCTCGCCAGGCGTTTGAATCGGCACTGGAAGACCAGGGGCTGGCTATGCTTGGCTGGCGCGATGTGCCGGTCGACAGCAGCGTGCTCGGGCCTTTGGCACTGAGCTGTATGCCGCGTATCGAACAGGTGTTTGTGTCCGGCGAAGGCCTGGATGAGCAGCAGTTCGGGATCAAGTTATTCTACGCCCGGCGCAAGGCCGAAATAGCCATGCAGGCGGATCAGGAATTCTACGTCTGCAGTCTGTCGCATAAGGTGATTTCCTACAAAGGTCTGATGATGCCCGCAGATCTTGGCCAGTTCTTTCCGGACCTGAGCGACGCGCGCATGGAAACGGCCATCAGCGTTTTCCATCAGCGTTTCTCCACCAACACGCTGCCCAAGTGGCCGCTGGCACAGCCGTTCCGGCTGATTGCCCACAATGGTGAAATCAACACCATTACCGCCAACCGTAACTGGGCCCATGCGCGACGCAACAAGTTCAGCAACGAACTGCTGCCGGACCTGGAAAGCATCTCGCCGATTGTCAACGTTACCGGTTCCGATTCCTCGAGCATGGATAACATGCTCGAGTTGCTGATCGCCGGTGGTATGGATCTGTTCCGCGCTATTCGTATGGTGGTGCCGCCCGCATGGCAGAACGTGGAGACCATGGACGCCGATCTCAAGGCTTTCTACGAATTCAACTCCATGCATATGGAAGCCTGGGACGGCCCGGCCGGCATCGTATTGACCGAAGGACGTTACGCGGTCTGCCTGCTTGACCGCAACGGTTTGCGCCCGGCCCGCTATGTAGTGACCAAGAACGGTTACATCACTCTGGCATCCGAGATTGGCGTGTGGGATTACCAGCCCGAAGACGTGATCAGCAAGGGCCGCGTTGGCCCGGGCCAGATTCTGGCGGTCGATACCCAGACCGGCGAAGTACTGCACACCGATGATGTGGAAGGGCGGCTGAAGTCGCGGCATCCGTATCGCAAGTGGCTGAAGGAAAACGCGCTGCGTATCCAGGCGACCATGAATGACCGCGACCATGGTTCGGACTTCCTTAGCCCGGAACAACTCAAGCAGTACATGAAGATGTTCCAGGTCACCTTCGAAGAGCGTGATCAGGTGCTGCGTCCGCTGGCGGAAAATGGCCAGGAAGCGGTCGGTTCCATGGGTGATGATACGCCGATGGCGGTGCTCTCGACCCGCGTTCGCTCGGTGTATGACTACTTCCGCCAGCAGTTTGCCCAGGTCACCAACCCGGCTATCGATCCGTTGCGCGAAGCCATTGTGATGTCGCTGGAAACCTGTTTTGGTGCCGAGCGTAACGTCTTTGAAGAGACGGCCGACCACGCCAACCGGGCAATTCTCAGTAGCCCGGTGATTTCGCCGGCAAAGTGGCGCACGCTGATGAATCTCGAGCGCCCCGGCTTTGCGCATCAGCGTATCGAGCTGAATGCCCCGGCAGATATGCCCCTTGGCGAGGCGGTCAAGGCGATCGCCGAGCAGGCAGAGGCGGCCGTCCGCGAAGGCAAGACCCTGCTGGTGCTGAGCGATCGGTTTATTTCCGAAGGCAAGCTGCCGGTGCATGCGGCGCTTGCCGTGGGCGCAGTGCACCACCACCTGATTGCCGTTGGCCTGCGTTGCGACTGTAACATTCTGGTCGAAACCGCCACGGTGCGTGATGCGCACCACTATGCGGTGCTGGTGGGTTTTGGTGCTACAGCCATCTATCCCTATCTGGCCTACGAAATCCTCGGCGACCTGATCCGTACCGGTGAAGTGATTGGCGACCTGTACGAAGTATTCAAGAGTTACCGCAAGGGCATCTCCAAGGGGCTGCTGAAAATTCTCTCGAAGATGGGTATTTCCACTGTAGTTTCCTACCGCGGGGCGCAGTTGTTTGAAGCGGTGGGCCTGGCTGATGAAGTTGTGGATATGTGCTTCAGGGGCGTGCCCAGCCGCATCCAGGGTGCGCGCTTCAGCGACCTGCATGCCGAGCAGGCGCTGCTGGCCCAGGAAGCCTGGAACCCGCGCAAGACTATTCAGCAAGGCGGCTTGCTCAAGTTTGTGTTTGGCGGTGAGTACCATGCCTACAACCCTGACGTAGTGCGTACCTTGCAAGACGCGGTGCAGGGCGACAGCTACGACAAGTATCGGGAGTACGCGGCGCTGGTGAATAACCGCCCGGTTGCTTCGCTGCGTGATCTGTTGAAAGTGCGTGATGGTCAGCAAGCCATCGCGCTGGACGACGTCGAGCCCTTGGAGTCGATCTTCAAACGCTTTGATTCGGCGGGCATTTCCTTGGGCGCGCTGTCGCCGGAAGCACACGAAGCCATCGCCGAGGCCATGAACCGCCTGGGTGCGCGGTCGAACTCCGGTGAGGGTGGCGAGGACCCGGCCCGTTACGGCACCGAGCGCAGCTCGAAAATCAAGCAGATCGCCTCTGGCCGGTTTGGCGTGACCCCGGAATATCTGGTCAATGCCGAAGTGTTGCAGATCAAGGTGGCCCAGGGCGCCAAGCCTGGCGAAGGCGGTCAGTTGCCGGGTGGCAAGGTCAACGAGCTGATCGCTCGCTTGCGCTATGCGGTACCGGGTGTGACGCTGATTTCGCCGCCGCCGCACCATGATATTTACTCGATCGAAGACTTGTCGCAGCTGATTTTTGATCTCAAGCAGGTCAATCCGCGCGCGCTGGTGTCGGTCAAGCTGGTCGCCGAGCCTGGTGTCGGCACCATCGCTGCCGGTGTGGCCAAGGCCTATGCCGACCTGATCACCATTTCCGGGTATGACGGTGGTACCGGGGCGTCGCCGCTGAGCTCGATCAAGTACGCAGGTTCACCCTGGGAATTGGGCCTGTCCGAAGCACACCAGACCCTGCGCGGCAATGACTTGCGTGGCAAGGTACGGGTACAGACGGATGGCGGCCTGAAGACCGGCCTGGATGTGATCAAGGCGGCGATTCTGGGTGCGGAAAGCTTCGGCTTTGGTACCGCGCCAATGATCGCACTGGGTTGCAAGTACCTGCGGATCTGCCACCTGAACAACTGCGCCACCGGCATCGCCACCCAGAACAAGCACCTGCGCGACAACCACTACATCGGTACCGTCGAGATGGTGATGAATTTCTTCACCTATGTGGCGACCGAAACCCGTGAGCTGATGGCGCAACTGGGCGTCAGCCGTCTGCAGGATCTGATCGGACGAACTGATCTGCTGGAAATTCTCCCCGGCACCACCAGCAAGCAGCAGAACCTCGATCTGGAGCCCTTGCTGTTCAGCAAGGACGTCGCCGCCGACAAGCCGCAATATTGTCAAGCGCCGCGCAACGAGCCGTTCGACAAGGGTTTGACTGCCGAGAAGATGGTCGAGCTGGCACGCGCCGGTATCGATGGTCTGAGCGGTGGCGAGTTTGAAATGCGTCTGACCAACTGCGATCGCTCAATTGGGGCCCGGGTGTCCGGCGAAATCGCCCGGGTGCACGGCAATCAGGGCATGGTCGGTGCACCCATCACCTACCGCTTCAAGGGTACTGCCGGTCAGAGCTTCGGGGTGTGGAACGCGGGCGGTTTGCAGATGTATCTGGAAGGCGATGCCAACGATTACGTCGGCAAGGGCATGACCGGCGGCAAGCTGGTCATCGTCCCGCCGCCGGGCAGCCCGTTCCGCTCTGAAGAAACGGCCATCATCGGCAACACCTGTCTGTATGGCGCCACGGGCGGCATGCTGTTGGCTGCCGGTACCGCGGGTGAGCGCTTTGCGGTACGTAACTCCGGTGCTCACGCGGTGATTGAGGGCGCAGGCGACCACTGCTGCGAATACATGACCGGCGGTATGGTCTGCGTGCTCGGGCCCACCGGCTACAACTTCGGGGCCGGCATGACCGGTGGTTTCGCCTTTGTGCTGGATCAGGACAACAGCTTCTTTGACAAGCTCAACCATGAGCTGGTGGAGTTGCACCGGATCAGTAGCGAGTCGATGGAGGCCTATCGTAGCCACCTGACCATGGTCCTGACCGAATACGTGGCCGAAACCGGGAGTGCCTGGGGCGAGGAAGTGCTGGATAATCTGGATAACTTCATTCGCCGCTTCTGGCTGGTCAAGCCCAAGGCCGCCAGCTTGCGCGTCCTGCTGACCAGTACCCGCGCCAACCCGCAATAATGAGAGGCCGCCAGCAGATCTGTTCGACCGGTCTGCTGGTGTGCCCTGATGAGTCCTGCAGTTGCCGCTTTATGCGCGCCACTGCTGTTTAGAGGTTTGAATATGGCTGACCGTTTGAGTAACGACTTCCAGTTTATCGATGTGGGCCGCAAGGATCCGCTGAAGCGCCCGTTGCGCCAGCGCAAGACCCAGTTCGTCGAAATTCATGAGCAGTTCAAGCCGGAGGCGGCGGCCGATCAGGCGCACCGCTGCCTGGAGTGCGGCAATCCGTATTGTGAGTGGAAGTGCCCGGTGCACAACTATATTCCCAACTGGTTGAAGCTGGTGTCCGAGGGCAACATTCTCGAAGCCGCCGAGCTGGCGCACCAGACCAACACCTTGCCGGAAGTCTGCGGTCGGGTGTGTCCGCAGGATCGCCTGTGTGAGGGTGCCTGTACCTTGAACGACGGTTTTGGCGCGGTGACCATCGGTTCGGTAGAAAAGTACATTACCGATACGGCGTTTGCCATGGGCTGGCGCCCGGATCTGTCGCAGGTGGTGCCAACCGGCAAGAAGGTCGCGATCATCGGCGCCGGCCCGGCGGGCCTTGGCTGTGCCGACGTGCTGGCCCGTGCTGGCGTCAGCGCGGTGGTGTTTGATCGCTACCCGGAGATTGGCGGTCTGCTGACCTTCGGTATTCCCGAGTTCAAGCTGGAAAAACTGGTCATGTCGCGCCGCCGGGAAATCTTCGAGGGCATGGGTATCGAATTCCGCCTGAATACCGAAATTGGCAAGGACGTCAGTATTGATGAGCTGCTTGGCGACTACGATGCGGTGTTTATGGGCATGGGCACCTATACCTATATGAAGGGCGGCTTCCCCGGTGAGGATCTGCCGGGGGTGCATGATGCACTGGACTTTCTGGTCGCCAACGTCAACCGCAACCTGGGCTTCGAGAAATCCCCGACTGATTTCATTGATCTGGCGGGCAAGCGGGTCGTGGTCCTGGGCGGCGGCGACACGGCGATGGACTGTAACCGCACATCGATCCGCCAGGGCGCCAAGGAAGTCTATTGCGCGTACCGTCGCGATGAACAGAACATGCCGGGTTCACGCAAGGAAGTGAAAAACGCCAAGGACGAGGGGGTTAAGTTCCTGTTTAATCGCCAACCTATCGCGATTGTCGGCGAGGACAAGGTCGAAGGCGTGAAAGTGGTCGAGACCCGTCTCGGTGAGCCGGATGCCCGGGGCCGTCGCAGTCCCGAGCCGATTCCCGGTTCTGAGGAAGTGCTGCCCGCCGATGCGGTGATCATTGCCTTCGGTTTCCGCCCCAGCCCGGCGGATTGGTTCGCCGGCAGCCAGGTTGAGATCGACAGCCAGGGCCGGGTCGTGGCGGCGGAACAGGCGCACTATCGCTTCCAGACCAGCAACCCGAAGATCTTTGCCGGCGGCGATATGGTGCGCGGCTCGGATCTGGTGGTCACCGCGATCTGGGAAGGACGCCAGGCGGCGGAAGGTATTATCGAGTATCTGGAGCTTTGAGTTAGCCGCTGGTATCAAATGAAGGGCGCCTGCGGGCGCCCTTTTTGCTTTTCGTTGACCTTGGTGGGGGTGTGTTGGCGGGGCTGGGCCTGCAGCCAGCGCTGGTTTCTCAGTTGCCTGGATGAACACTTCTCCCTGGTCCTGATTGTTGGCCACTTTCCCGGTACAATGGCCGCTGATCCCGCAACTGGATATCTATTCCATGCCCGAATTGAAAAACGATCGTTTCCTCCGTGCGCTGATGCGCCAGCCCGTCGACGTCACGCCCGTATGGATGATGCGCCAGGCCGGGCGTTACCTGCCCGAGTACCGCGAGGCGCGTACCCGTGCCGGCGATTTCATGGGTTTGTGCACCAATCCGGAAATGGCCTGCGAGGTGACCCTGCAGCCGTTGGAGCGCTATCCGCTGGATGCAGCGATTCTGTTTTCGGACATTCTGACCATTCCCGATGCGATGGGCCTGGGGCTGTATTTTGAAACCGGCGAAGGCCCACGCTTTCGCAAGCGCATCGACACTGCAGCGGATATCGAGGCGCTCAAGGTGCCGGACCCGGAGCAGGATCTGGGCTACGTGATGAATGCCGTGCGCACCATCCGCAGCGAGCTGAATGGCCGTGTACCGCTGATCGGTTTTTCCGGCAGCCCCTGGACGCTGGCGACCTATATGGTCGAAGGTGGCTCCTCCAAGGATTTCCGCAAGACCAAGGCAATGCTCTATGACCAGCCCGAAGCCATGCACATGTTGCTGGATAAACTGGCTGACTCGGTGACCTCTTACCTGAATGGGCAGATTCTCGCCGGCGCCCAGGTGGTGCAGATTTTCGATACCTGGGGCGGCAACCTGTCTGCCGACGCCTACCAGAAGTTCTCCCTGGCTTATATGCGCAAGATTGTCTCCGGTCTGATCCGCGAACGTGAGGGCCGGCGGGTGCCGGTGATTGTGTTCACCAAAAATGGCGGGCTGTGGCTGGAAAGCATTGCCGACATTGGCGCTGACGCCTTGGGTCTGGATTGGACTATTGATATGGGTGAAGCGCGTTCGCGCGTCGGCTCCAGGGTCGCCTTGCAGGGCAATATGGATCCTACGGTACTGTATGCCAAGCCGGCAGCGATTCGTGAAGAGGTAGCGCGGATTCTCAAGAGCTACGGCAAAGGCAACGGCCATGTGTTCAATCTGGGCCATGGCATCACCCCGGAAGTCGATCCGGCGCATGCCGGTGCCTTTATCGAGGCGGTGCATGAACTCTCGGCGATCTATCATGACCCCTCTGCTATCGTGGTTTGAGACAGGGTCATGCGATAGGCTAATGGGATAGGATCAGGCACAGCCAGGGGAGGGGTGTTATGCGTCGGGTGATATTCAATCAGAAAGGCGGTGTGGGCAAATCCAGTATTGCCTGCAATCTCGCCGCGGTCAGCGCGGCGGCCGGCTACAAGACGCTGGTGGTGGATCTGGATCCGCAGGCCAATTCCAGTCACTACCTGCTCGGCGATGGTCTGCAGGATGTCGACCTGACCATGGCCGACTTCTTTTCCCAATCCTTGTCGACCAGCCTGTTCAACAAGCGGGCCGAGCAGTTTGTAAGTGAAACGCCGTTCGAGAACCTCTGGGTGATACCCGCGGCACCTGAACTGGCAGAGCTGCAACACAAGCTGGAATCGCGCTACAAGATCCAGAAGCTGCGCAAGCTGCTCAAGGATCTGGATGGCAACTATGAGCGGATCTATATCGATACCGCGCCGAGCTTCAACTTCTATACCATGTCGGCCTTGATCGCCGCCGACCGCTGTCTGATTCCGTTCGACTGCGACAGCTTTTCCCGTCAGGCGCTCTACGGTCTGCTCAAGGAGCTGGAAGATATTCGCGAAGAGCATAACGAGGATCTGCAGGTAGAGGGTATTGTCGTTAACCAGTTCCAGGCGCGGGCCAGCCTGCCGCAACAGATACTCGATGAGTTGATTGCCGAGGGCTTGCCGGTCTTGCCGGTGTACCTGCCCAGCTCGGTGCGCATGCGCGAGTCGCATCAGGTCAGCACGCCGTTGATCTTCCTTGACGGCAGGCACAAGCTGACCCAGCAGTTCATTGCCTTGCACGAACACATTGAAAGCAAATAAGCTGGCCTAACGTGCGATCAATACATCGCAGGGCGGGTCACGCAGCAAGGCATGGGCCAGGCTGTCCCGCAGCGCCCCGGTCAAGCCACCGCGACCGTGGTTGCCCACGGCGACAAAACCCGGGGCAAGTCGGGCGATGGCCTCGCCAAATTGCTCCCGGATCTCGCCGGTCGTGACCTGTAGTTCGATCTGCGGAGCGGTTGTTCCGATCAGCTTCAAGGTTTCCAGTTCGTCCTTCAGCAGATAATCCAGCATCTCGCGCTGTTCATCGAGATACGCCTGTTGCACCGCAGGCCCGGCTCTACGTTTGCCAAGCGGCGGATTGCACACATGGAGGGCGTGCAGCCTGCCGCCATCAAGCAGGCGTGCTGCGCAGCGCAACGCATCGCTGGCACAGGCGGAAAAATCCAGAGCCAGCAGCGCGCTTTGATACGTTCCGCCAGCCGTAGCCACCATCAGTACCGGTACACAGGAAAGTCGACTGACTCGCTCTGCCGTAGTGCTAACAAAAAGCTCCGGGTTGCGTTGATGATGTTTGCACATTATCAGAAGCTGGGCACGCTCCTGGTTGACCACGCGCAGAGTGCTTTCCGCCACCGGGCCAGGGCTAACGATCAGCTGTGTGTCCGCGCTGTTGTCTGGCGCACAGCGATTGAGTTGATCCTCCAGCAACCGTCTGGTTTCGTTGCATACGGTGTCCCTTGCCAATAGCGGCAACTGATAGTCAACGGCATGCATCACGATAAGCGGCGCGTCCAGGCAGCGCGCGATTGCACGGGCACGGCTGAGAGCCAGGTCAGACTCTGGGTTGAGATCGATGGCAACGATGATGGGGGACATGAAAATAGCTCCCTTGAAGCGGATGTGCATCGCCGTGTCTCCGCACTAGCGATCTGGATATGTGACATAGAGAAAGGCGGGTTGGTCCAACCCGTCGCGAATTTTGACGTGCGAGCACCGTGATGGGCACGCATGGTATGGATCTCATGAAAGAGCATCACCATGAAGCCCGAAAACCCTTGCGAAACACGCCGGTTATTCCCTGGGCCGTACCACCAAAACAGTGGTGGTGCCGATTTATCAAGCCGCGCTCTAAACTTTTGACAGCATTCATCCTAGCTCAGATCTGTTAGATCTCAAGGTGCCGGCCAACATCCCGACCAATGACATTCTTGCGCAGTGGGTGCCACCCTTGAAGGCCAAGTGGCTGGGCTGGCATTGGCCTCCGGCATGGCTGGTGCGTTTGCCCATCCGGTTGCAGCTTGAGGCTTATCGAGGACTTAAACCGGAAAGAGTGGCCAGATCAACGGGATGATGATGGCTACGGTTGCCCACGTGATCAGATTGAGCGGATTGCTGAGCGCATAAAGTCGGTAACAGCAACCTTGGCGCTGTAAACGAGGGCGTTGGTCTGGTAGCCGATGGGTGTTGCAGAGCTGGGGCTGGCGGCAAACATAACCGCGACCACAAAGGGGCGCGGATCTGCTCGCAGTTGTCGCACCACGCCCTTGGCAAGGGGTGTCAGCAGCACCGTGACTGCATTATTGCTGACTATTTCGCTCGGAACTGACGTCAGCAGGTCCAGGAAGGCCGAACAGTGTGTCACTGAGCCGCCGTTCGAGAATTTCTGGCTCATGCCCGCGGCAATCGAATTGGCCGCCCTGCAGCACAAGCTGACCCAGCAGTTCATTGCCGAGCACCAACACATCGAGGCCAGCTGAGCTGGTCAGCGGGCCACCAGCACATCGCAGAGCGGCTCGCGCAGTAGCGCCTGAGCCAGGCTGCCGAGTAGCGCCTCGGCCATGCCACTGCGGCTGTGGCTGCCCAGGGCAATAAAGCTCGGCTGCAGTTGCTTGATCGCCTCCTCCAGTTGTGTGCGGACTTCCCCGGTGTGCACCTTGAGTTCGGCTTTGGGCCGGGGCGTGCCGAGCATGTCCAGCGTTTCCAGTTCGTCCTCCAGCAGGTAAGACAGGGTTTCCTGCTGTTCTTGCATGAAGGTATCGCGTGCCGGCTTCCCCGACAACCGGGTGCCCAACGGCGGATTGCACAGGTGCAGTGCATGCAGCTCGCCGCCGTTCAGAAGCAGTGCTGCGCAGCGCAGTGCCTCACTGGCGCAGGCGGAAAAATCCAGGGCCAGCAGGGCGCTGTTATAGTCGCCATCTTCAGTGGCGACCATCAATACCGGCACGGATGACAGGCGGCTGACCCGTTCCAGTGTGGTACCCACAAAGAGTTCAGGATTGCGCTGGTGGTGGCGACCCAGGACCAGTAGCAGAGCGTTCTCTTCGCTGACCGTACGCAGGATGCTTTCTGCCACCCGGCCGGGCTCAACAATCACCTGCAGCTCGGTGTCGCCGCTTTGCGGGCAACGGCCAAGCTGCTTTTCAATCAATTGCCTGGCTTCCTCGCAGACCTTGTCCTGAGCCATCATTGGCAACTGGTCATCTACCGTGTGCAGCACGATAAGGCGGGTCTTGAGACGGCTGGCGAGCATGCAGGCGCGGCTGACGGCCAGCTCGGATTCCGGACTGAGGTCGGTGGCTACGATGATCGGTGACATGGCAGATACTCCCTGAACAAGATGTCTCCCAGTATGCCTGCTCTGTGAGAGAGGGTAGTTGACCCAGAGCAAGTTGTGCCGCCTTGGCTCATTTCAGGGATTGACCTGTCAGTGACTGCATGGGCATGCTGGGCGTTACACCCCATGATAGACAAGGAATGCACATGAAGCTCGAAACCCTCGCGATACACGCTGGTTATGCGCCGGACCCAACCACCAAAGCGGTCGCGGTGCCTATCTACCAGACCACCTCCTACGCCTTTGACAGCACCCAGCATGGCGCGGATCTGTTTGATCTCAAGGTACCGGGCAATATCTACACGCGGATCATGAATCCCACCAATGATGTGCTCGAAAAGCGCATGGCGGCAGTGGAAGGCGGGGTGGGCGGGCTGGCGGTGGCCTCGGGCATGGCGGCGATTACCTATGCGATCCAGACACTGGCAGAGGTGGGCGACAACATTGTTTCAGTGGCCAAACTCTACGGGGGTACCTACAACCTGTTTGCCCATACGCTGCCGCGTCAGGGCATCGAGGTACGCTTCGCCGCGCATGACGATATAGCCGCCCTTGAGAGCCAGATTGATGCGCGTACCAAGGCGGTGTTCTGCGAATCAATCGGCAACCCCTCGGGCAATATCATCGATATCGCCGCGCTGGCCGCCGCCGCGCATCGGCATGGCGTACCGCTGATTGTCGACAACACCGTAGCCACGCCAGCGCTGTGCCGACCGATCGAGCACGGTGCCGACATTGTTGTGCACTCGCTGACCAAGTATATCGGTGGGCATGGCACCACGGTAGGCGGCATTGTCATTGATAGCGGGTGCTTTCCCTGGGCTGATAACGCCGAGCGTTTCCCGCTGTTGAATAGCCCTGATCCGTCCTATCACGGCGTGGTGTATACCGAGGCCTTTGGTCCGGCGGCCTTTATTGGCCGTTGCCGCGTTGTCCCCCTGCGCAATATGGGTGCGGCGTTGTCGCCGATGAATGCCTTCCAGATCCTGATGGGCCTGGAGACGTTAGCCCTGCGCATGGAACGGCATTGCGAAAATGCCCTGAAGGTAGCGCACTACCTGCAGCAGCACCCGCAGGTCAGCTGGGTGCAGTTCGCCGGCTTGCCGGACCATCCCGAACACGCCCTGGCGCAGCGCTACATGGGCGGTATACCCGCCTCGATCCTGTCCTTCGGCATCAAGGGTGGCCAGGAGGCCGGGGCGCGCTTCATTGATGCGCTGCAATTGATCGTGCGGCTGGTGAATATCGGCGACGCCAAGTCGCTGGCCTGCCACCCGGCCACCACCACCCATCGCCAATTGAACGATGAGGAGCTGGTCAAAGCCGGTGTGCCACGGGATATGGTGCGGCTGTCGATCGGTATTGAACATATCGACGATATCTTCGAGGACCTGACTCAGGCGCTCGCAGCCGCCAGCGCCTGAGTCAGCCGCACGCTTCAAGCTTCAAGCTGTCCGAGTTGACCGCAGGACGGTCCTTTAAGTCGGCTGGGTGCTAGCAGAAGGGAGGCGGCTCTGCCGCTTGCACGGTCAGCTTGCAGCTTGAAGCTTAAGGCTTGCAGCTTATTGCACGCCTTTAGGCGGGAAATAGCGGCCAGATCAGCGGGATGATCAGCGTGGCGGTTGCCCACATGATCAGGTTCAGCGGGATGCCGATGCGCATGAAATCGGTGAAGCGGTAGCCCCCGGCGCTGTAGACGAAGGTGTTGGTCTGGTAGCCGATGGGCGTGGCGAAGCTGGCGCTGGCGGCAAACATCACCGCGACCACAAAGGGCCGGGGGTCCGCGCCCAGTTGCTGGGCGACACCCATGGCAATCGGGGTTAATAGCACCGCCACGGCATTGTTGCTGACTATTTCGGTCAGGAACGAGGTCAGTAGGTAAATAAACGACAGCATGAACAGCGGGCCCAGCAGCGGCGACAGGCTCATGACCTGGGTGACTATGCTATCCACCAGCCCGACCTTGTTCATCGCGATGCTGATCGCCAGCATGCCGAAAAT
>JAWOGT010000080.1:0-3987 GCA_046496585.1 Halopseudomonas sp. | reverse complement strand
ATTTAAATATCTTATATGGTATCAGATCTAATAAAGGATCTGGTATTAGCAAAGATACTATATTTATGGGGGTAATTAGTTTCGCCTAGGAAGAAATGATCAAGGTGCTCGACTACATGCCCGGGCTCATGCCCGCGGACAAACCGCGCTACCTGATGGGCGTGGGCAAGCCGCAGGATCTGGTGGAAGGGGTGCGCCGCGGCATCGACATGTTCGATTGCGTGATGCCGACGCGCAATGCACGCAACGGCCATCTGTTCGTCGACAGCGGCGTGATCAAGATCCGCAATGCGGTGCACAGGCACGACACCAGCGCCCTGGATCCGGCCTGCGACTGCTATACCTGCCTGAACTTTTCCCGCGCCTACCTGCACCATCTGGATAAATGCGACGAGATGCTCGGCAGTATGCTCAATACCATCCATAACCTGCGGCATTATCAGCGGCTGATGGCTGGTTTGCGCGGTGCCATCCAAACAGGTACATTGAGCGCCTTTGTGGATGACTTCTATGCTCGCATCGGACTCCCTGTACCTGAACTGGGGGATTGAAACGCGCCCGGAACGCCCCATTAACCTGTGTCTGCCGTTTCCCATCATTAGGAGTATTACATGAGCTTTTTCATCCCTGCCGCCATGGCCCAGACCGCCGAAGGTGTTTCCCCTATGGGTGGTGGTTTTGAATGGATTTTTCTGGTTGGCTTTCTGGTTATCTTCTATCTGATGATCTGGCGCCCCCAGTCCAAGCGCGCCAAGGAGCACAAGAACCTGATCGGCGGCCTGACGGTTGGCGATGAAGTCGTCACCGGCGGCGGTATTCTCGGCAAGGTCAAGAAAGTGACCGATGAGTTCATCGTGCTGGAAGTTGGCGACGGTCAGGAGCTCAAGTTCCAGAAAGGCTCGGTTGTTGCTGCACTGCCCAAGGGCACGCTGAAAGCCATCTGATCCCTATTTATCACCTCACCCGGGCGCCTGTTGGCGCCCGGGTTGTTATTGGTCGCTGATATGCTCAACCGCTATCCCCTGTGGAAATACATGCTGATTCTGGCCGTGCTGGTACTCGGCCTGATCTATGCCATGCCGAACCTGTACCCGGATGACCCGGCGATTCAGATCTCTGGTGCCAGCTCTACCCAAGTGATCGGGCAACAGGATCTCGACCGTATCGAAGGGGCTTTGACTGCGGCAGGTATTGCCACCAAGGGTACTGATATCGGTAGCCAGGGTCGCTCGGGCCTGGTGCGTCTGGTTAACCGGGCTGAGCAGTTGCCTGCTCAGGACGTGGTGCGCCGCGAGTTGGGTCAGGAGTTTGTGGTGGCTCAGAATCTGGCGCCGACCACGCCAGATTGGTTGATCAATATTGGCGCCGGTCCAATGAAGCTGGGTCTGGACTTGTCCGGCGGTGTGCACTTCCTGCTGGAAGTGGATATGGACAAGGCTATCGAAGCACGGGTCAACGTCTATGAAAGCGAATTGCGCAACCTGTTGCGTGGCGAGCGCATTCGCTATCGCAGCATGCCCAACCAGGGCAATGTGTTGCAGTTCGGTTTTACCGATGCCGATCAGCTGGATGAGGCGCAGCGGCTGATCGCACGCCAGTACACGCAGTTTCAGATGAGCACTACCAGCCGTGATGAGCTGGAGGTGCTGCGTCTGACGCTAACCGATGCAGAGCTGGCGGTCATTCGCGAGTACGCGGTCAGTCAGAACCTGACCACGGTACGCAATCGGGTGAATGAGCTGGGTGTCGCCGAACCCTTGGTGCAGCGTCAGGGCGCTAACCGGATTGTGGTCGAGTTGCCTGGTGTGCAGGACACCGCCGAGGCCAAGCGGATTCTCGGCAAGACCGCCAACCTGGAGTTTCGTCTGGCTGCCGAGCCCCGCGCAGCCAGGGCTACGATCGAGTCATTCGAGTTTCGTGGTGGCGCCCGTCCGCCTGCCGATGTGGAGCGCAGCATTATCCTCACCGGTGATCAGGTGACCGATGCGCAGTCGAACTTCGATGAGAACGGCCGGCCGCAGGTGAATATTCGTCTGGATGGCCACGGCGGCGATTTGATGACCCGGGCGACGCGCAACAATATCGGGCGTGGCATGGCGGTGATCTTTATCGAACAGCGTCAGATTACCCGTGAGGTCAGGCAGGAAGTCGACGGGGTGATGCAGGACGTCGAAGTTCCGGCGTTTGTCGAAGAGAAAGCCATTATCAGTCTGGCGACCATTCAGAGCACGCTGGGTAACCAGTTCCGCATTACCGGCCTGGATTCTCCCGGTGAAGCCTCCGAGCTAGCGCTGCTGCTGCGCGCTGGCGGCCTGGCGGCGCCCATGTATTTCGTCGAAGAGCGTACCATTGGCCCGAGCCTGGGTGCGGAGAACATTGCCAAGGGCGTGACGGCGACCCAGGTCGGCTTTGTTCTGGTGCTGATTTTCATGATCCTGGTGTACAAGGGCTTTGGCGTCTTTGCGGGTGTGGCCTTGACCTTCAACCTGGTGCTGCTGCTGGCCTTGATGTCCTTGCTGGGCGCTACGCTGACGCTACCGGGTATTGCCGGTATCGTGCTGACGCTGGGTATGGCGGTGGATGCCAACGTGCTGATTTTCTCGCGCATGAAAGAGGAGGTCGCGGCGGGTATGCCTGCGCAACGGGCGATCCACGAGGGCTACGATAAAGCCTTCTCGGCGATTATCGACGGTAGTTTGACCACCCTGCTGGTCGGCGTGATTCTGTTTGCCATGGGCTCAGGCCCGATCAAGGGGTTTGCGGTGACGCTCTCGCTGGGCATTCTCACTTCGATGTTCAGTGCCATCATGGTCACCCGGGCAATGGTCAACCTGACCATTGGCGGGCGTGACATCAAGAAGCTATGGCTGTGAGGAGCGCATCATGATCACCAAAAAAACCATCAAATTCATGGCGCTACGCAAGTTCTTCTTTGGCGTTGCCATCGTGCTGATGATTGGCTCGATTGCCAGCCTGGCTATCAAGCAATTGAATCTGGGTCTGGATTTCACCGGCGGTGCGCTGGTCGAATTGAATTATGACAGCCCGGCTGACCTGCCAGCGATCCGTACCACCCTGCGAGCCGAGGGCTGGGACGATGCGGTCGTGCAGAACTTTGGCGCCTCGACCGATGTGCTGATTCGTCTGCCCAGCGATGACCCCGATCTGGGCAGCCAGATCGCCCGGCTGATTCAGAACGAAGACGGCAGTGAGGTGACCATCAAGCGAGTCGAGTTTATCGGCCCGCAGGTGGGTGAGGAGTTGCGTGACCAGGGTGGTCTGGGCATGTTGCTGGCCATGGCCGGTATCCTGTTGTACGTGTCACTGCGCTTCCAGATGAAATTCGCGGTGGGTGCTATCGTCGCTATCGTGCATGACGTGATCTTCACCCTGGGCTTCTTTGCCTTCTTCGGGCTGTCATTCGACCTGACCGTGTTGGCTGCGGTGCTGGCGGTGATTGGTTACTCGCTGAACGATACCATCGTGGTGTTTGACCGGGTGCGGGAGAATTTGCGCATTATGCGCAAGGCCGATCTGGAAGAGATCATCAACGTCTCGACAACGCAGACGCTGGCCCGAACCTTGGCGACCTCGTTCTCGACCATCCTGGTACTGCTGGCACTGTTCTATTTCGGCGGCGAGAATATCCATGGTTTCGCCACGGCGCTGTTGATCGGTGTATGCGTGGGCACCTATTCCTCGATTTATGTCTCCAATGGCCTGTTGATGAGCATGAACCTGACCCGCGAGGATTTGATTCCGACGGAAGTGGAGCAGGCAGTCGACGACCGGCCCTGAGCCTCAGCCTCAAGCTGCAAGCTGCAAGCTGCAAGCTGCAAGCGACAAGCTTCAAGCCGTTCCATAACCAGAAGCCCACGCCTTGCCCGGTGTGGGCTTTTTGTTATCCCAATAAAAAAGGCTCGCACCGTTACCGGTACTAGCCTTTTAGTTTTCATCCACTTCGGAATGTTTGTCGCTTGAAGCTTG
>JAWOGT010000083.1:0-2518 GCA_046496585.1 Halopseudomonas sp. | reverse complement strand
GCAACGACGCACAAGGAGCTAGATCATGGGTACATTGAACGGCAAGGTAATAGCCATAACCGGTGGAGCCGGCGGTATTGGTGAAGCTACAGCGCACATGGCCCATGCCCAGGGCGCGAGTGTGCTGATCACCGACCTTGATGCAGAGGCCGTAGAGGCGATTGCCTTGTCCCTGGGCGACAGGGCGGTCGGTCTGGCGGTGGATGTGAGCCAACGGGCTGACAACGAGCGCATGGTAGCGGCCGCTCTTGAGCACTTCGGCAAGCTGGATTGCGTATTTCTGAATGCCGGTATCGAGGGCGATGTCGGGCCCTTTGCCACACGTTCTGATGCAGCCTGGGAGACCGTCTTTGCGGTCAACGTGCATGGTGTGCGACTGGGTGCGGAAGTGGCGATTCCGGCGCTGCGCGCAGCGGGCGGCGGCAGTATCGTGATCACCTCCAGCGTCGCCGGCTTGCGCGGCGCTGCTGGCCTGTCGCCCTATGTCAGCAGCAAGCATGCGGTGGTCGGCATGATGCGCTGTCTGGCAGCAGAACTGGGGCCAGAGGGCATCAGGGTCAATACGCTTAACCCAGGGCCGGTCGATAACCGCATGATGCGTTCCATTGAAGAACAGGCCAATCCGGGGCACGCCGAGGACGTGCACAAGGCCTTTACTGCCCGGGTGCCGCTGGGACGTTACGTCAGCAATGAGGAGTGTGCGGCGATGGCGGTTTTCCTGTTTTCCGATGCGGCGTCAGGCTGCAACGGCGACACCTATCTGGTTGACGGCGGGTACTGTACGCAGTGAGGCTGAAGTAGCCTGATGATATTGGCCGGCTTGGCGGACAATGCGCCCCCTGCCGGGAGGCGCAATCCCGGCCACAAGCGCGGCCGAGGCTGCCGTGACGAACCTAGAAAAAGCCCATCGGTTTAGCGTCATAGCTGACCAGCAGGTTCTTGGTCTGCTGGTAGTTGCTGAGGGCCATCTTGTGCGTTTCGCGTCCGACACCCGACTGCTTGTAGCCGCCAAAAGCCGCATGCGCCGGATACAGGTGATAGCAGTTGGTCCATACCCGGCCAGCCTGAATGGCCCGGCCCATGCGGTAGGCAAGGTTAGTATCCCGGGTCCATAGCCCTGCACCGAGACCGAACTCGCTGTCGTTGGCAATGGCCAGCGCTTCGGCTTCGTCCTTGAAGGTCGTGACGCTGACCACCGGGCCGAAGATCTCTTCCTGGAAGATACGCATCTTGTTGTGGCCCTTGAGCAGGGTCGGCTGGATGTAAAACCCCTTGTTGATGCTGTCTTCCAGCTGTTCGGCATTACCGCCAATCAGGAACTCGGCGCCTTCCTGACGAGCGATCTCCATATAGGAAAGAATCTTGTCAAACTGCTGTTCGGACGCCTGAGCGCCGACCATGGTCTCGGTGTCGAGCGGATTGCCCCGCTTGATGCTTTCAGTGCGCTTGATCACCATGGCGATAAAGTCGTCATACATGCTTTCTTGTATCAGCGCTCTTGACGGGCAGGTGCAGACTTCGCCCTGGTTGAAGAACGCCAGGACCATGCCTTCAACCGCTTTGCTGATAAAGGATTCTTCGGCCTGCATGATGTCGGCGAAGAAAATGTTCGGCGACTTGCCGCCCAGCTCCACGGTGGACGGGATAATATTTTCTGCAGCGGCGTGCAGGATGTGCCGGCCCACCGGTGTGGAGCCGGTAAAAGCAATCTTGGCGATGCGCTTGCTGGTCGCCAGCGCTTCGCCAGCTTCACGGCCGTAACCATTGACCACGTTGAGAACGCCCGGTGGCAACAGATCGCCGATGATTTCCATCAGTATCAGGATACCCAGCGGCGTCTGCTCTGCTGGCTTGAGCACCACGCAGTTACCGGCAGCCAGCGCGGGTGCGAGCTTCCAGGCCGCCATCAGCAGCGGGAAGTTCCAGGGAATGATCTGGCCCACCACGCCCAGTGGTTCGTGGAAGTGATAGGCGGTGGTGTGCTCATCGATTTCCGCCAGGGACCCTTCCTGGGCGCGGATACAGCCAGCAAAGTAACGGAAATGATCCGCTGCCAGCGGAATATCCGCGTTCAGGGTTTCACGCACGGCCTTGCCGTTATCCCAGGTCTCGGAAACCGCCAGCTTTTCCAGATTCTGTTCGATGCGGTCGGCTATCTGCAGCAGAATGTTGCCGCGCGCCTGTACCGAGGTCTTGCCCCAGGCCGCTTTGGCGGCGTGAGCGGCATCCAGGGCCTTTTCAATATCTTCCGCGGTAGAGCGTGGAATTTCACACACGGCGCCGCCGGTTACCGGTGAGAGATTGGTAAAGTACTGACCTTTGACGGGCGCAACAAACTCGCCATTGATGAAATTGCCGTAGCGTTCCTTGAAAGAGACGACGGAGCCTTCAGCTCCCGGATTTGCATAGATCATGATTATTACCCTCTGCGCGTTGCCTGACCCCTCACGAGCCAAGTCATGGGACGATACTAATTACAGCAGAGGGTGAGCGGGTATGCCTCCTTGGCAGGGTGATG
>JAWOGT010000010.1:0-6187 GCA_046496585.1 Halopseudomonas sp. | reverse complement strand
TTGAACAGGGCAAATAATCTGTGCGCTTGTCCTGCTAACGAGAAAACCCGCACGTGGCGGGTTTTCTGCTATGTGGGCCTTGGTTGAAAATGACCGCCTGCGTGACCTGCTCAGTAACGCTCTGAACGCTGCTGGCGAATACCACTGCCGTAGTTGCGGTTATTGTTACCCTGTTGCTGGTGTTGCTGGTGCTGCTGGTGCTGCTGGTGCTGTTGTTGGCGCGACGGCTGCTGGCTGATGCGCTCGCGATTCTGGCTCCAGGTCTCACGTTGCTGAATGCGCTGGGCCCGATTCTGCCGGTGCTGGGCGCTGTAGTCCGGGCGCTGGAACTGCTCATCCCGCTGGTGGTGAGGGCGCTGATGCTGCGGCCGGGTATCGTACTTTTTGATGTAGGGGTTACGCTGCTGCGTATGCCTGGGATGCTGGTACTGGTTAGGATGCTGTTGCTGATGACGCGGCTGCTGGTACTGATAGCCGGGGTAGTAGTTGTACTGCTGTACCTGATGCGGCTGCGTGTAAACGCGTGACGACTGGTTGTACGTCTGGCGATGCGGCTGTTGAACGACAATAATCCGTGGTTGGGACTGGTAGCTTCTCGGCTGCTGGCTGTACCCACTCTGGGTGTAACCGCCATGCTGCTCGGGCGTGCGTGAACTGGCATAAGGATTATTGGCGCAGGCACTTAACGCCAATGTTGAAAGGCCCACAAGGGCGGCAGTTCGGAGTATATTCATGTGTCCTTCTTGCTTGGGTCAGATCGCGTGATTGCCGGCGACTGATGCATCCTGCGGCGCGGGTATTATTCATATGACCTCAAGTACCGAGAAAAATCTGCATTGTAAGTGTAACTTTACACAGCTTTACGTTGCGCTTGCGCCGATAACAATGATCAAGGGTACTTAAATGGATTGGCGTGGCAGGCGGCAAAGCCGCAATGTGGAAGACCGGCGCGGGCAACCCCTGCGCAGTGCCGGTGGCGCCGGTGGCGGATTATTGCTGCTCCGCTTTCTGCCGATGCTGTTGCGCAGCAAAGTAGGGCGCATCGTGCTGGTGCTGGGGGTAGTGGTGTTCTTTGGCGCACGCTTTTTGGGTATTGACCTGCTTCAGGTCGTTGACGATGGCGCGCAAACGGCGTCGCGCCCGGCGCAGGAGTTCACCCCGCAGGAACAGGAGCTGGCTGAGTTTGTTGCGGTGGTGTTGGCAGATACCGAAGACACCTGGAACAGTATTTTTGCCGCGTCCGGGCAGCGCTACCAGGAGCCGCGGCTGGTGCTGTTTTCCAATCGGGTGAACTCGGCCTGTGGCATGGCCAACTCCGCGGTCGGACCTTTCTACTGCCCGGCTGACAATCAGGTGTATCTGGATCTGGTGTTTTTTCGGGATCTGAAAACCAAGCTGGGCGCGCCCGGTGATTTTGCCCAGGCCTATGTGATCGTCCATGAAGTGGGGCACCACGTGCAGAACCTGATGGGTATCAGCCAGAAGGTGCGTACCGCCAGTGCTGGCAAGAACCCCCGGCAGGTCAACGATCTGTCGGTACGCCAGGAGCTGCAGGCGGACTGTTTTGCCGGCGTCTGGGGGCATAATGCGAATAATCAGCAATTGCTCGATGAGGGCGACCTGCAGGAGGCACTGACCGCCGCAGCGGCTATCGGCGATGACCGCTTGCAACACCGCTCCGGCCAGGACGTGGTGCCGGACAGCTTCACCCACGGCACCTCGGAGCAGCGCATGACCTGGTTCAAACGCGGCTTTGACAGCGGCGATGTGAGCCAGTGCGACAGCTTCAGCGCACGTCTCTAGGGGTAAACAGCGCTGGTTTGTAACGTGTCAACGTTAACCTTGCGTATGAACTGGCGAAGCTTGCTAAAGCTCATGGCCTTGGCAAACAGATAACCCTGCATGTCGTCGCAATGATTTTCTCGCAGAAACACACGCTGACCTTCGCGCTCAACGCCTTCTGCCACAACGCGCAGACGCAAGTGATGTGCCATTGAAATAATACCTTGGCAGATGGCAGCGTCCTGCTCATTCTGGTCGGTACCACTGATGAAGCTGCGGTCAATTTTGATCTTGTTGATGGGTAAAACTTTCAGATAGTTCATGCTGGAAAAACCGACGCCAAAATCATCAATAGCCAGCCTTACGCCCATTTTTTTCAATTGCTGCAAAGTATGCAGGGCGCGGTCAGCGTGATTTAACAGCACCGTCTCGGTAATTTCCAGCTCCAGCTGAGCGGCCTGCAGACCATACTTGTCCAGCGCAGCCTGTATGGTCGATACGAAGCTGGCGCGCAAAAGATGGGTAGATGAGATATTCACTGCGATATAAGGCAGCAATATACCCTCGTCGGTTAACTGACGAAGCTGGTGGCAAGCGGTATCGAGCACCCATAGCGTTATGGGAATAATCTGCCCGGTGGTTTCTGCAAGGGGTATAAAGGCGGCGGGTGACACAGCGCCGCGCACAGGATGGGTCCAGCGCAACAAGGCTTCCGCACCCACGATCGCCCCGGTGATGCTGTTGACCTGGGGCTGGTAGTGCAATTCAAACGTCTGGTTGTCGATGCAGCACTGCAAGTCGTTGCGAAGACTCGCCATCTCATGTGTCTGTTGAGAAAGGCCGGCGGTGTACCAGAAAGCGTTGTTGCGACCCTCTTGTTTAGCCTGGTACATGGCCGAGTCGGCATGCTGGATCAATTGTAGCGGCTGCTCAGCGAGCCCGTTACTCATGACGATACCTACACTGGCAGTTACACGCAGGTTGACCGAGTCTATCTGATACGGGCTCGCAATATCCTGCAGGATGCGCCCGGCTATCGTCGAGACGGCTTGGACATCTAAGACCCCGGGTAAAATGACGATAAATTCGTCTCCGCCCATCCGTACGACGGTGTCACCCGGCCGCACAAGTTCCAACATGCGCCTTGCGACTTCGACCAGGACCTGATCGCCCAGGTGATGACTGAAGTTATCATTGATTGGCTTGAATCCATCCAGATCGATCATCATGACCGCTACTTGAGTACCACTTTGTTGCGCGGCCACACAGGCATGTTTTAGCCGTTCTTCAAGAACCGATCTATTTGGTAGGCCGGTCAGGCTGTCGTGGGTAGCTTGAAAAACCAGTTCAGTCTGATAGTGCCGGGCTTCGTTATGGCTATCATCGGCTTTGTGGGCGGCGGCGAGCGTTGCACGCAGGTTGTAACGGGTGATGTAAATGAACGTCAACAGGCACAGGAGCAGAATCGGCACCAGCCAGATCAGCATGGTGTTGCCGGGCTGTGGCGGATCCCAGCGCAGGATGACACGACTGTCGGTAATACTGCCTATCGTTAGCGTGGGCGTCCTGAGCGCGTCGGCACTATCAGTGGCTATGCGTAGCTGGCTGATACCGTAGTTCTCGCCTAGCGCTGCCATCTTCAAAGGGCCCAGCTGATCAACCAGAACCAGCACGGGTGCAGGGCCTGGCAGCTCCTTGACGTAGGGATCCCCCCCGCTGGTAAATGCTGCGACTGAAATCAGTACGGGCTGGCCCTGGCTGCGTGCTATAGCGAAGGCTACTGCTTCGTCATCTGCCAGCGTTCGAGCCTCTGCAAGTAGATCACCCAGATCCAGGTCAAGCCAACTGGCTAGCGAGACGTCTTGGGCTAGCTCGCCGTTGATGACGGCGTAAGTACTGATATTGTTGGCGTTGACGACAAACACACCCTCGAACTCGAAGCTGTCATACATGGTAGCGCCAAGATTGTTACGGGTGTATGCCCAGTCCAGGTCAACTGGGCCGCTCATGTGTTCATAGGCTTCGCCCCAGAAGGCATAATCACTAACAACTCTTATCAATGCCTCAGAACGCGCTTCAACTGCCTTATTGACATAAAAAATGGTCTGCTCGCGGCTGCTAGTGTTGAGCTGCAGTGCTACCAGGACCAGAGCCACAACACCGATCAGAAACAAACCAAAGAGCAAGCCGAACATATACATCAAGGTGTGATGTATATACCGCTGATGGTTAGTGAACGGTTGTAGATCGGGTGGTCGTGGCATGGAAGCTACCGGCAGTGTGCGTTGAACTAAGTGCGTCAGAAGACCACATTGCTTACTCTATGATATCAATGTAGCAGTACATTCATGGCTTTGTAGCACTATATTCAAGGCTTTGTTGTATCGTGCTGATAAATAGCCGGTTTTACTAGTTTGTGCACTTTCGGATGCCACCATGGCGGGAGAAGATTGCGAACGGCCCGCTGGTTATACCTGTCGTCCAGCAGGTAGACCACGCCTTGATCCTCAGGGGTACGGATCACCCGGCCAGCGGCCTGAACGACCTTTTGCAGGCCGGGATACAGATAGGTGTAGTCATAACCGTTGCCAAACATGGCCTGCATGCGGTTACGGATTTCTTCGTTGATCGGATTGATTTGCGGCAACCCCAGCGTAGCGATAAAAGCACCGATCAGGCGCTCCCCGGGTAAATCGATACCTTCGCCGAACGCGCCACCCAATACGGCAAAGCCGATGCCCTGGGATTGGGTTTGGAAGCGCGACAGAAAGTCCGCGCGCTCGGCTTCATTCATGTTGCGCGACTGGGCCCACACAGGAATGAGCGGGCAATCCTGGGCAAACTGCTGCATTGCCTGTTGCAGATAGCTGTAACTGCTGAAAAACGCCAGGTAATTGCCGGGGCGGCGCTGAAACTGCTCGGCCATCAGTTGGCTGATCGGTTGCAGGCTGGACTGACGGTGCAGGTAGCGGGTCGACAGGTTGCTGACGCTGAGCACTTCCAGCTGCTCGGCGCTGAAGGGCGATTCGACATCAATCCACTGGGTGCCCTCGGGCAAGCCCAGCAGATTGCTGTAGTAGTGCGCCGGGCTCAGCGTGGCGGAGAACAGAGTGGCACTGTGTGCGGCATTGAAGCGCGGGGCAAGGAAGGGCGCCGGTACTACATTGCGCAGGCACAGAATCGAGGTGGTGCACAGGCTGCTTTCTTCATCGCGGGTGATATCGAACAGCGAGTGCGGGCCATAGGCCTCGGCCAAACGGCAGAACAGCATGGCCTGCAGATAGAAATCCAGCAGCAGGCTGTGGTTGCCGGTGGGCTGGTCGGTCAGATGGTCGGTGATGGCGCTGACGCATTTTTGCAACGCAGCGACGAACAGGTCGGCGACGGCCGGGTAGACCTGGTAGGGCATGACCTGATCGCGGTGCAACTGCTCCCAATGCCGGCTGACCCGCTCCAGCGCGCCCTTGACGCGCCCGGGTACAATCCGGCTGAGGGCATGCAGTTCGGCTTGGACCAGCTCGGCGGTATACATGCTGCGGCCGCGCTCGATCAGGTTATGTGCCTCATCCACCAGCAGCGTCACCCGCCAGTCGTTCAGCTGGGTCAGGCCGTAGAGCAGGGCGCTCATGTCAAAGTAATAGTTGTAGTCGCAGACCACCACATCGGACCAGCGGCACAACTCCTGGCTTAAATAATAGGGGCAGATCTGATGCGCCAGGGCGACTTGACGCACGGCGCTCTGATCCAGCCAGCGCAGCTCCACGGCGGCTTGCCGGGCTGCCGGCAGGCGATCAAAAAAGCCCTGGGCCAACGGACAGGAATCGCCGTGGCAGGATTTGTCCGGGTGCTCGCAGGCCTTGCTGCGGGCTACATGCTCCAGCACGCGCAGCGGCATGGCCGCTTCCTGGCTGCGCAGCACCTGTAATGCATCCAGCCCGAGCTTGCGTCCCGGCGTTTTGGCGGTGAGAAAGAACAGCCGGTCGAGTTTCTGCTCCGGGAAGCTTTTCAGCTGCGGGAATAGCGTACCCAGGGTTTTGCCGATGCCGGTGGTGGCCTGGGCCATCAGGCAGTAACCGTCACGGGCGGCGCGATAGACATGTTCCGCCAGTTGCCGCTGGCCGCGGCGAAACTCGGCATAGGGGAAGCGTAGCTGGTCCAGGCTCTGGTTGCGGGCGATGCGGTGCTCGGTTTCCTGTTCAGCCCAGGCGACAAAGCGGCTGCACAGCAGATCGAAGAAAGTTTTCAGATCCGCGGCGCTGTGCTGTTCCTGAAAGGCACTTTCCTGCTGGGTGACTACGTTGAAGTACACCACCGCCAGGTTGATCTCAGTGAGCCCCTGGCTGCTGCACAGCAACCAGCCATAGACCTTGGCCTGCGCCCAGTGCAGTAGCCGGTGATTGTGTGG
>JAWOGT010000232.1:0-3388 GCA_046496585.1 Halopseudomonas sp. | reverse complement strand
GCGTCGAGCGCGTGCTCAACGAGTTGAAGGAAACCTTCGACTTTATCGTCTGCGACTCGCCGGCCGGCATTGAGAAAGGCGCGCACCTGGCCATGTATTTTGCCGATGAGGCCGTCGTGGTGACCAATCCGGAAGTCTCTTCGGTACGTGACTCTGACCGCATGCTCGGCCTGCTATCGAGCAAATCACGCAAGGCCGAAAACGGCGAGAAGATCAAGGAGCACCTGCTCCTGACCCGCTATAACCCCGAACGGGTGGAGAACGGCGAAATGCTCTCGGTCAGCGACGTCGAGGACATTCTGTCAATTCCCCTGCTCGGCGTTATCCCGGAATCCCAGGCGGTACTCAAGGCATCGAACCAGGGCGTGCCGGTGATCATGGATGAAACCAGCGATGCCGGTCAGGCGTATGGTGATGCCGTCGACCGCCTGCTCGGTGAAGAGAAGCCACACCGCTTCCTTGAAATACAAAAGAAAAGCCTGCTACAACGCCTGTTCGGGGTTCGCTAATGAGTCTCTTCGATTATTTCCGTGACCGCAAGAAAGCCCCTTCCACCGCAGCGGTGGCCAAGGAACGCCTGCAGATCATCGTCGCGCACGAACGCGGACAGCGCTCCCAACCGGATTACCTGCCGCAGTTGCAGCAGGAAATCATCGACGTGATCAGCAAGTACGTGAAGATCGACCGGGATCAGGTCCATGTCGCCCTGGAAAACCAGGACGATTGTTCCATTCTGGAACTCAATATAACCCTGCCCGAACGTCCCTGATCGGGACCCTGAGCAACCGGCCGGCATCCTCTCGGGGTGCCGCGGTAACTGCCCTGGTGAGTCCATGCCCCTGACTGATATCCGTATCCTGCATGAGGATCAGACCTTTCTGATTGTCAGCAAGCCGTCCATGCTGTTATCGGTACCCGGCCGTGCCGAAGACAACAAGGATTGTCTGATCACGCGCTTGCAGGACAACGGCTACCCCGAAGCCCGAATCGTACACCGCCTGGACTGGGAAACATCCGGCCTGCTGGTGCTGGGCAGAAATGCCGACAGCCACCGCGAATTATCCCGTCAGTTCCACGATCGCGAGACGCAAAAAACCTATATGGCGCTGTGCTGGGGGCAACCCGAGGCTGATTCCGGGCACATTGATCTGCCGCTTCGCTATGATCCACCGAACAAGCCACGCCACATCGTCGATCATGAGCTAGGTAAACACGCACAAACCTTCTGGCGCGTGCTGGAACGGCATGCCGCCTACTGCCGGATCGAGCTGACCCCCATCACTGGACGTTCGCACCAGCTGCGCGTGCACATGTTGGCTATTGGCCATCCGCTGCTGGGCGATCAACTCTATGCCCACCAGCAGGCCCTGGCCGCGTGTCCGAGACTGGCTCTGCACGCGGAGCGCCTGGGTATTAGGCACCCCGTCTCCGGCGCTGCCATGCTGTTTGAAAGCCCCGCTCCTTTTTGAGCTGCGATGTACACGAGGACCATTTCATGACCCACACCACGATCAATCAGTCGTTGGCGGACTTTATCCAGGCATCGCCGACACCCTTTCATGCCACTGCGCAGCTGGTGCAGCGGCTCCTCGCCGCCGGCTATGAACATCTCGATGAGCGTGCCGACTGGATACTGAAGGATACCGGGCGTTACCTGGTGACCCGTAACGACTCCTCACTGATCGCTTTCAGCCTTGGCCAGCCGGATCAGTTGCGCACAGGTTTGCGCCTGCTGGGCGCGCATACCGACAGTCCCTGCCTGCGGGTCAAGCCGCAGCCGGAGCTGGAGCAACAAGGCCTGTGGCAACTTGGCGTGGAAGTCTACGGCGGCGCCTTGCTGGCGCCCTGGTTTGATCGCGACCTGTCGCTGGCCGGACGTCTGACCTTCCGCACCAGCGACGGCCGACTGGCCAGCCGGCTGATCGACTTCAAGCGGCCGATTGCGACCATACCCAGCCTGGCCATCCACCTCAACCGCGGTGCCAATGACGGCGTGGCCATCAATGCCCAGACCGACCTGCCGCCATTGCTCGCCCATTGCCATGAACCGGGCCGGCAACTGCGCGAACTGCTCAAGCAGCAGTTACTGGCAGAACACCCCGACTGTCAGGCCGAGCACGTGCTCGATTATGAATTGAGCTTCTATGATACTCAGCCGCCCACCACGCTGGGGCTGGCCGGCGATTTCTTCAGCTCCGCCAGGCTCGACAACCTGCTCTCTTGCCACGCTGGACTCACAGCCCTATTGGATAGCGACGGGGCCCAGCCGTGCCTGCTGGTGTGCACCGACCACGAAGAGATCGGCTCCAGCTCCGCCTATGGCGCTGACGGCCCGTTTCTGGAAAACGTGCTGGCCCGGCTGATTCCCGACCATGCCGAGCGCATTCGGGTCATGCAGCATTCGCTGCTGGTGTCTGCGGACAACGCACACGCCGTGCATCCGAATTTTGCCGACCGCCACGACGACAATCATGGACCCAAGCTGAACGCCGGACCGGTGATCAAGATCAACAGCAAACAGCGTTACGCCACCACCAGCGAAACCGCCGCGTTCTTCCGCCACCTGTGTGATCAGGCGGGCGTTCCGGTGCAAAGTTTCGTGGTACGCAGTGACATGGGCTGTGGCAGCACCATTGGGCCGATCACCGCCAGCCGCCTGGGCGTCAGGACCGTCGATATCGGCGTGCCGACCTTCGCCATGCATTCGATTCGGGAGCTGGCCGGCAGCCAGGATGCGGCTTATCTGATCAAGGTATTGACGCATTACTTCAATAGCGCGCAGCTGATCTGAGCGGCGTTGAACGCAGCCGAACCCGCAGCAGGCACGGCGCCTGCTGCGGGCATTCATCCGCTTCTAAAGCCGCTTAATCCCTGACCAGAATCACCTTGCCAACAATCTTGTCGGCAGCCAGCTCGGCAAAAGCCGCTTCAGCCTGCTCGAAGCTGAAGGTTCTGGCGACCATCGGCTTTAATTCACCGCTGGCAAACAGCGGCCATAGGCGCTCTTCCATGCGCGCCAGCAGCGCCGCCTTGTAGTCGGCACTGCGCGTGCGCAAGGTTGAGCCGGTCAACTGGATGCGTTTGACCAGCATCTTGCCCAGATCCAGCTTGGCCTCCCGGCCGCCCATCAACCCGATCACTACCCAACGACCATCCAGCGCCAGCAGATCCAGGTGATGCTCGGCATAGCTGCCGCCTACCGGGTCCAGCACCACATTGAAAGGGCCTTGCGGCTGCAAGGCCATAATTCCGTTCTGACGCAACGCACCGCCGGCAGCGCCCAGGGCCACACAGGCCTTGAGTTTTTCTTCGCTGCTTAGCGTCACCCAGCACGGATTACCCAGCGCTGTGCAGATCTGAATGGCCGCCGTACCCACGCCGCTGGCAC
>JAWOGT010000219.1:0-3986 GCA_046496585.1 Halopseudomonas sp. | reverse complement strand
TTCAGGAAGGCTTCCGCATCGGCGGCCAGTTTCGGCAGTACCGGCTTGAGGAAAATCACCAACTGGCGGAACAGATTGATACCCAGCGCGCAGATTGCCTGGACTTCGTCCTGCTTGCCTTCGACCTTGTTCAGTGCCCAGGGCGCCTGGTCGGCGATATAGGCATTGGCCTTGTCCGCCAGGCCCATGATGTCGCGCATGGCGCGGGAAAAATCGCGCTTTTCATACGCATCGGCAATGCCCGGTGCGGCGGCGATAAAGGCATCGGTCAGTTCTGGGGCCGGATTGGCCGCGACCATCACGCCGGCGTTGCCCTTGAGAATAAATCCCGCGCAGCGGCTGGCGATATTCACCACTTTGCCGACCAGATCGGAATTTACCTTCTGCACAAAGTCGTCGAGGCTTAGATCCATGTCTTCCACGCCACGGCTGAGCTTGGCCGCGTAGTAATAGCGCAGGTACTCGGGAGACAGGTGATCGAGGTAGGTGCGCGCCTTGATAAAGGTACCGCGCGACTTGGACATCTTCTGGCCGTTGACCGTCAGGTAACCGTGCACGTTGACCGCCGTCGGCTTGCGGAAACCCGCACCCTCGAGCATGGCCGGCCAGAACAGCGTATGGAAATTGATGATGTCCTTGCCGATAAAGTGATACAGCTCGGCCTCGGAGTCGGCGGCCCAGAACGCATCAAAGCTCAGCTCCGGGCGACGTTCGCAGAGGTTCTTGAAGCTGGCCATATAGCCGATCGGCGCATCCAGCCAGACATAGAAATACTTGCCCTGCTCGCCGGGAATCTCAAAGCCAAAGTAGGGCGCATCACGGCTGATGTCCCATTCATGCAGGCCGGAGTCCAGCCACTCGGCAATCTTGTTGGCTACCGCGTCCTGCAGCGTGCCACTGCGGGTCCAGGCCTTGAGCATGTCGCTGAAGTCCTGCAGGCGGAAGAAGAAGTGCTTGGAGTCCTTGAGGATCGGCGTGGCGCCAGAAATCGCCGAGCGCGGGTCTTTCAGTTCGGTCGGCTCGTAGGTGGCGCCGCACTTCTCGCAGTTATCACCGTACTGGTCTTCAGCCGCACACTTCGGGCAGGTGCCCTTGATAAAGCGATCCGCCAGGAACATTTCCTTTTCGGGATCAAAATACTGGGTCACCGATCGGGTGCTGATATGCCCGGCAGCCTTCAGACGCCCGTATATCAGTTCGGAAAAATACTTGTTCTCCGCCGAGTGGGTGGTGTGATAGTTGTCAAAATTGACCAGAAAATCCGCGAAATCCGCCGTGTGCTCGGCCTTGACGTTGTCAATCAGCTGCTCGGAGGTAATCCCTTCCTTCTCCGCGCGCAGCATGATCGCCGAGCCATGCGCATCATCGGCACACACATAAATGCACTGATTGCCACGCAGCTGCTGAAAGCGCACCCATATGTCGGTCTGAATGTACTCAAGCATATGCCCCAAATGGATCGAGCCATTGGCATAGGGCAGGGCGCTGGTAACCAGAATCTGACGGGGTTTACTATTGCTGGACATGGACATTCGGCTTCTGTTGGTGACGGGTGGAAAAGGAGGTGAATGATACCTGTTTGGGGGGCGGGGGTCATTAGGTAGCAGTGCGGCAGTGTAGCTAAGGGGCCGGCTCTGTTAAGGATCTGGTACCTGGATGTTGTTGGAGCATTGCCCCTTCGGAAGTCCATTCAGGGTGAAATGCTGATGCTGGAGAAGCTGTGTTATAAGTTGATGCTGGGTGTTCAATAAAGACGCCATTTCATGGCCTAAACGCGTCGAATATCATCTGGTAAGTATCCGATCAGGTCACTCTGCGCGCCCGTGTAACGTTGCACGGGATTCTGCTAAACAACACCTGGATCGTTATGGAGACGGCCACTACCTTCAATGGCCAGGCTCTAGCCCAGACGCTGGTAACGTTGGATGCAGTAACCGCTACTCAGCCGTGATGCTGGTAGCAGCAATAAAAAAGGACCCCGCGGGGTCCTTTTTTATTGGCCGTTTTTTAGCTCAGCCCAGGCGGTGCAAAGCGCAGATCTTGTTGCCAGACGGGTCGCGCAGGTAGGCGATGTAGAGTTGACCGCCGTTCCCCTGGCGGATGCCCGGTGGATCTTCACAGCTGATGCCGCCGTTGGCGAGGCCGGCAGCATGCCAGGCATCGGCCTGCTCGGGGTTGTCTACGGCAAAGCCGATGGTGCTGCCGTTGCCGTGGGAGGCGGGCTGGCCGTCAAGCGGCTTGGTCAGGGCGAAAGTGCCGGTTTTAGTGAAATAGAAACAACGGCCCTTGTCGTCGATAACGCCGGGCTTGCAGCCGACGACGCCAAGGATGGCGTCGTAGAAAGCCTTGGAGGCCGGGATGTCGTTGGCGCCGAGCATGACGTGACTAAACATGGTATTTCCTTTCAGTAGCGGATGTTGTTGTGAGTTCGAGCGTGACTA
The DNA here is from genome assembly GCA_046496585.1 of Halopseudomonas sp. GTDB lineage: Bacteria > Pseudomonadota > Gammaproteobacteria > Pseudomonadales > Pseudomonadaceae > Halopseudomonas. Next base: position 1,545 of record JAWOGT010000219.1, on the reverse strand, counting down.
GCCTTGAGCGAAACGCCGCTGCGGTCAATACCCAATAGTAACGACCGACGTCGGCGGCTCAGGGGTTGCTCAGAAGTCCAGGTCGAGTTTGACCCACAGGGTTCGGCCCGGCTCGTTGATGGCAACCGGGTCGGCGGGATAACCGAATGCCGAGTTGCCGGCCAGGTTCAGGTGCTCGGCATAGTTCTTGCCGAGCAGGTTGTCGACGCCAACGCTGACTTTCGCCCGCTGATCCAGGCGGTAGACGCCGTTGAGTGACAGCACGCCAAAGCCGGCACTGTTGCCGACATCCTGACCGACCACGTTGCCCTTGCCCAGGTCGATCCGGCTCTGCTCGGCGACGACCCGCCAGAGCGCTCCGGCGCTCCAGTCGGCCTGCGTGTAGTTGAGTCCCAGACGAGCCTCCAGCGGCGGCATCTGCGCCAGTGCCTGCCCGGAACTGCTGTTCTTGCCCCAGGCGTAGGCGAGGGTCGCATCGCCGGTCCAGTGGCTGTCCAGGTCATAGGCCAGCCCCAGTTCACCGCCCATGATCCGCGCATCAATATTGTCAGCCTGACTGGTAGGCCTGCCCATCATATTGGTGCCGTAGCTGAACAGGATGTAATCGCGCACCTGACCGACATAGCCGGAGGCCCAGGCGTCGAGTTGGTCGCCCTGGTATTGGGCGCCGAAGTCCAGCTGAGTGGTTTTTTCCGGGCGGATGCCGTCGAAGGCGTTATCGGCCCCGGCCGGGCCGCTGCCAGCGGAAAACAGCTCCCAGTAGTCCGGGAAACGCTGCACATGGCCAATGCCGGCATACAGCGTAGTGGGCGTGCTGGTCAGATCCAGTTCATAGCGGGCGAAACCGCTGGGCAGGGTATCACTGCGCGTTTGTTCCGCAGTGGGGTTGGGCGTACTCATGCGCATGTGGGTGATGCTGTCCCGATAGTCCTTGGTTGAGGCGCGATCCAGGCGTGCGCCGGCGACCACGCGGGCAAGATCACTGCGATGCCAGGTCAGTTCGCCGAACAGGCCATAATTGTGCATGACCGCATCTTTAACCCAGGCGGACTGGTCGGCGTCGGTAAAGGTGCCAGCCATAAAAGATGAGCCGCGTTTGCGGTGCTCGCTGCGTAATACGTCAATTCCCGTCACAAGATCCACATCGGTCCAGTTCAGGGTGGCGGCGACACGCCCGCCGACCGTCCGGCGGTCCACCTGCGAGGCCATCGGGTTGGGCATCATGCTGGTCGGATCAGGCTGGCGCAGGCGGAAGTTGTCCATGATGTGATCGGCATAATTGTAATAAACCCGTGCCTCGAGCTTGTCGATGGCGCCCAAACTGGTTTTTTCAAACCGCAGGCCGAGGCTTTCCCGGGCGAACTGCGTGCCGTCCATGCTGCGCCCGGCATAGCGGGCTTCGCCATCGCCCGTGGCGGGGCTGAGCTCCAGCAGGGTATTCTCGTCTGGCGTCAGGCCCAGGGCGACATCAGCGTTCCACTTGTGCCAGCGTGACGGGACGGTGTCGCCGTTGCCATCGGCATAATCGTCCGACCGGGCGTCGTT
>JAWOGT010000215.1:0-26927 GCA_046496585.1 Halopseudomonas sp. | reverse complement strand
CAAGGAAATTGAACTTCATGGTCAGGGAGCGGAAATGAGGCCCGGCAGCGGGGATCAGCTCCGGACGGCGCGGTCCGCAACAGAAAGAGGCGGCGGCCAGCAGCAAAAGCAGTATCCTTTTCAACATTGATTCTTATTTTAACACACAAGAACACCGACGATAAGTATTCGTTTCCATAGAGGCCAATAACGAGATATTGACTCAATTTCGCGTCACGCATCTCGTGCCATGATAGTTTGCATTGTTCTTCAACGTCGAACCTCGAACGTCAAACCCCATGGTTCGTTTTATTTCTTCAACGTCGAACGTCGAACGTCGAACTTCGAACTCCATTCATGTAAGTGCCACCGTATTGACCATCGATAAGCCCTATGCTACCCTACCGGCGGATGTGACCTGCGCCGGGGTGGCGGAACTGGCAGACGCACGGGACTTAAAATCCCGGGAGGGCGACCTCGTGGGGGTTCGATCCCCCCCTCCGGCATTTAAAGAAGACAGTACTTAGTGAAAAGTGATTAGTGATTAGTGATTAGAAAAAAAGCAAATCTTGACTTAGTGAAAAGTGATTAGTGATTAGTGATTAGAAAGAAGGCAAGTCAAGGCCAAGTGCAAAGTGATTTGTAATTCAATAATTGAAGCAGATCACGCGCATTAACTTCAAAAGGCATTTTTTTTGCTTTGATCTTGAATTGATGGCTTTCTTATCCAGCAAATCACTATTCACTAATCACTAATCACTCAAGGCAAAAAAAAGGGGCGGAAAACTTCCGCCCCTTTTTTTGAATTCTACTTGGTCTTGATCTTGGCGAAGTATGTATAGAGGACCGGGATAAAGAACTGGGTCAGGAAAATAGTGGCGGACAGGCCGCCGATCACGGCCACGGCCATCGGAGCGCTCATTTCGCCGCCCTGCTTGGTGGTCAGAGCCATGGGCACCATGCCGCCAATGGTGGTCAGCGAGGTGATCAGGACCGGCCGCAGTCGGGTGGCCGCCCCCTTGACCACGGCCTCGAGGCGGTCCAGGCCGCTGCCAATGAGCTGGTTGATGTAGTCGACCATGACAATGCCGTTGTTGACGGCCACGCCGGTCAGGATGATGAAGCCCATGATCGCCCCCATGTTGATGGTGGTGCCGGTGATGAAGAGCAGCACGACCACGCCGATGAATCCCAGGGGGATGGTGAACATGTTGATCAAGGGGAATTTCAGGTTCTCGTACAGCGAGGCCATCACGGCAAACACCAGCACCAGGGCGATCAGCAGGGCGAAGCCCAGGGTGGTGAAGGTCTCGGTCATGTTCTCGTACTGGCCGGCCATCTCGATGAAGTAACCTTCCGGCAGGCGCTTGTTGATGCCCTCGGTCTTTTTCTTGATGTCGCGGATGATCGAGCCCAGGTCGCGGCCGACGAAGTTGGCGCCAATCGTCACCTTGCGCACCATGTTCTCGCGGTCGATGCGCACCGGGCCGAAAAGGTTCTTGAAGTCGGCCACCTCGGAGAGGTAGACCTTGGCGCCAGTGGGCGTCTGGATGGGAAGCTTCCTCAGGTCCTCGATGGAGGCACGGTCACTCTCTTTCAGTTGCACGCGGATATCGCGGTCCTCTCCTTCCAGGAACATGCGCGAGACGACGGTGCCGATGGTATACGTGCGGACCTGGCTGGAGATGGCGTAGGGGGTGAGCCCCAGCTTGGAGGCCTCCTCCTTCTTGATGTGCAGCTGCAGCTCGGGCTTGCTCTTTTCCAGCGAGACCTTGATGTCGCGCAGGCCCTCCACGTCGCTGATGGTGACAAGGATGCTCTCGGCGATGCTCTCCAGTCTGCCCATGTCGCGGCCGAAGCACTGGATCTCAATGGGATTGTTCGAGGAGCCCATCATTGATGCCCCGGCGATGTCGATGGCCGTGATCTTGCTGTTCTCCAGCGTCGGGAAGGATCGCCGCCAGCGCTCCAGAATCTCCTTGTCCGACTCCTTGCGTTCTCCGCTCGGCTTGAGGTAGGCGTAGATGATCGCCTCGTAGGAGCCAGCGGCACCGGTGCCGCTGGCCGTGTCGCTGGCGCTCATCTCGCTGGTGCCTACCTGGACGAAGGTGGTGATGACGTTGGGGTCCTTCAGCGACTCCTTTTCCAGATACTTGACGATGCGGTCGGTCTCCTCGATGTTGGTCCCCACCGGCATGGAGAGCTTCAGGTAGAGCATGGCCGTGTCGGTCTGGGGCATGAATTCAGTGCCCAGGAAGGTGGCGCCCACCATGGAGAGGACGAAGGCGCCGATGAAGCCGATCACGATCTTTTTGCGGTGGGCCAGTGCCTTGCGCAGCAAGCCCTCGTAGCGGTCGCGGACCCACGTGAACCTGTCCTCGCCGAGGGCGACCACCCCTTCAGCCATTTCCTGGCCCTTGCGCCGGTGAATGCGGAACATCCAGGCGGCGAGCATGGGGACGATGGTCAGGGCGACGAACAGCGAGGCCAGCAGGGCGATGATCACCGATATGGCAAGACTTTGCGCCATGCGCCCGGCGATGCCGGTGGCGAACATCATGGGGAAGAAAACGGCGATGGTGGTCAGCGTGGAGGCGCTGATGGCCATCCCCACCTCGGAAGTGCCCTTGCGCGCCGCTTCGGTGGGGCTCAGCCCCAGCTGCAGGTGACGGTAGATGTTCTCGATGACCACCACGGCATTGTCGACCAGCATGCCCACCCCCAGGGCCAGCCCGCCCAGGGTGATCAGGTTCAGGGTATAGCCCATCACGTAGAAGGCGATGAAGGCCACCACGATCGACAGCGGGATGGTGATGCCGATGGCCACGGTGGGCTTGAGGTTGCGCAAAAAGATGAAGATGATCAGCATGGCCAGGATGCCGCCCAGCATAATGTTTTTTGTGGACTTGCTGGACATCATCTCGATGATGCGCGACATGTCGAGCCAGACGTGGAACTTGACACCCTCCTTGAGGGTCGGCTCCACCTCGGCCAGGACCTTCTTCACCTGGCGGGCGACCAGCACCGAGTTGGCCCCCGAGCTCTTGGTGACCATCATCATGATGCCTCTGTCGCCGTTGAGGCGCAGTTTCAGGCGGGTCTCCTTCGGGGCCTCAGCTATCGAGCCGATATCCTTGAGAAAGATCGGCGCCCCGCCGCGGCTGATGCCGACCAGGACATCGTTGATCTCGGCGATGGTCTTGAACTCGCCCAGGCTGCGCAGCAGGAACTCCTGGTGGTTTTCGGTCATGTAGCCGGCGGGCAGGTTGATGTTCGAAGCCTGGATGGCCCCCTCCACCTGGCCGATGTTCAGCCCGCGCGATTCGAGCTTGCCCTTGTCGACACGGACCAGAATTTCGTTCATCTCCGGCGAGAAAACGGCGGTCGAGGCCACGCCCTCGATGCGTTCCAGGCGGGTGGCTACCTCGTTGTCGATGTAGTCGCGCAACTTGCTCAGGTTCATGTCCCCGCCGGTGATGCCGTAGGCGATGATCGGCATCTGCGAGAAGTTGAACTTCATGACGAAGGGCTCATCGGCGCCATCGGGAAGGAATTGCGAGTACATGCCGATGGTATCGCGCACGTCCTGGGCGGCAAAATCGAGGTTCACCCCCCACTCGAACTCGATCATCACCACCGACTGCCCCTCAAGCGAAACGGAAGTCAGTTTCTTGATGTTGGAGACGGTGGAGACCCACTGCTCCACCGGGCGGGTGACGTTCTGCTCGATGTCCTCGGAGGAGACGCCGCTGTACGTGGTGATGACGGTGATGTAGGGGTAATCCATGTCGGGAAGCATGTCCAGCCCCAGCTTGGTGAAGGAGATCATGCCCAGGATGACGATGACCAAAACGACCATGGACATCGTCACCCTTTTTTTCAGCGAGAAATCGACGATCTTCATTGTTTTTCTCCGATCAGGACGATGGCCGTTCCCTCCTTCAGGTCATAGTTCCCCTCGACCAGCACCTGGTCGGCCGGGCCGACGCCGGAAAGCACCTCGAAGCGGGTGCCATTCCTCTCGCCCACGGTGACGGCGCGCTTGCGGGCCACACCGTTCTCGTTGACCATCACTTCCTTTTCGCCGGCCAGCAGGGCGGAGAGGGGTAATATCAGGACATTATCATGGCGTAGGTACTCGATGGCGATGTCGGCGTAGACGCCTGCCTTGACCTTCATCTCCGGGTTGTCGATCCTGACTTCGACCTTGAAGGTCTTGGAGAGCGGGTCGGCGGCCAGATTCTTCGAATATACCTCTCCGGCGAACGTCTCGCCGGGGCGCGAGGAGATGGTGACCCGGCACATCTGGCCGATCTGGATCTTCTCGATCTCCTCGGCCGGGACGTCGACCGCCACTTTGACCTTGGAGAGGTCCATCAACGTGAGGATGCTCTGGCCCATGCCCATCATGGGGTTGATCATGTCGCCCTCCTCCATGTTCTTGGCGGCGATGATGCCGGCAAAGGGGGCCCGCATGTTGGATTTCCTGACCGTATAGTCGACCAGGTCGAGGTTGGCCCTGGCACTCTTCAGCTGGGTGTCTGCGGCGTCGAACGCCAGCTTGGCGTTCTCATACTGCATCGAAGAGATCGCCTTGTTCTCCAACATCATCTTCATGCGCTCGGCATTGAGCTTGGCGTTCTGAAAGGCGGTCTCGGCCACGGCCACCACGGCGCGGGCCTGCTTCTGCTGCAGCTCCAGTGAGGTCATGTCCAGGGTGGCCAGCAGCTCGCCCTCGCGGACCTTGTCACCCTGCTTCTTCAGGATGCGTCCGATGCGGCCGGAAGCCTCGGGAACGATGTTGGCCGTCTTCCAGGCGCTGACCGTCCCTTTGTAATTGAAATACTTGGCCAGGGTCCCCTTTTGCGGGACCTGGACCTTGACTTGCAGCGGCAGCTGCTGCAGGTCGGCGGTCTCTTTCTTCCTGCCGCAGAAGGACAGGGCCATGACGATAACCAGCAATAGCGCGATCGATATCTTTTTCATGCGACTCCTCCATTCAGGTCGACGCCGGTCAGCTTTTCCAGCTCGGCGATGGCGATGTGATAGTTGTACAGGGCCTGCAGGTAATTGACCTTGGCCCGGGTCAACTCATTGTAGGATGAATTCAGCTCCAGGATGGTGATCATTCCTTCCCCGTAGCTCAACTCGGCGATACGTACTCCTTCCTTGGCGCTCTCCACGTTCTTCAGCCCCAATTGGATGTTCTCGTATTCCTGGCGGATGGTGCGGAAGCCGCTCTCCACCTGCAGATGGGTGGCGTCACCCAGCTGCTGGACGCTGAGGTCCATGATCTTTTTCAGCACGTTCATCAATCTTGCAGTCAAGGCGCAGGGCCGCTGGAAGAGAACGCCTCTGACTGAGCGCCTGGAGATTGTTCGCCGCGCCATCGCCGCGTTCAGCGCCCGGGAATCAGTGCTGGCCGAGGAGCTGTGCTGGATGATGGGCCGGCCGATTCGTTATGCGGCGGGTGAAATCAAGGGCTATGTTGAGCGGGCTACTTATATGGCCGACATCGCCGAGGCCGCATTGGCGGATATCCAATTGCCGGAGAAGGCCGGCTTCAAACGCTTTATTCGCCGCGAGCCGCTGGGCGTATCGCTGGTCATTGCGCCGTGGAATTATCCCTATCTGACTGCCGTCAATGCGGTAGTGCCCACTCTGCTGGCCGGCAACACCGTGCTGCTCAAGCATTCAGCGCAAACACCCTTGTGTTCCGAGCGCATGGTCGAGTCTTTTGCCGAGGCGGGCTTGCCTGAGGGGGTTTTCCAATATCTGCATATGAGTCATGCGGCTACCCAGGCGCTAATCTCCCGGCCCGGGATTGACCATGTCGCCTTCACCGGCTCAGTCGCTGGCGGGGAAATGGTCGAACAAGCCGCGGCGGGGCGCTTTATTGCGACCGGTCTGGAACTGGGCGGCAAGGACCCGGCCTACGTCCGCGCCGATGCCGATCTGGCCCATGCGGTGGAGACACTGGTGGATGGTGCTTTTTTCAATTCAGGCCAATCGTGCTGCGGCATCGAGCGCATTTATGTGCATGAGGACCTGCACGATGAATTTGTCGAGCGGGTGGTTGGCCTGGTTGGCCAGTACCAGCTGGGCCGCCCGGATGATCCGCAAACTACCCTGGGGCCGGTGGTGCGGGCTGAAGCGGCAGCGTTTATCCGTGCCCAGATCGCTGAAGCCATTACCCAGGGCGCAGAGGCGCATATCGATGCGGATGATTTTCCGCTGAGCTGTTCCGGCAGTCCCTACCTGGCTCCGCAGGTGCTGACGGCAGTCAATCATGGCATGCGGGTGATGACCGAGGAGTCCTTCGGGCCGGTAGTGGGTATTCAGAAAGTCAGCAGCGACACCGAAGCCATCGCCTTGATGAATGACAGTGAGTACGGCCTGACGGCCGCGATCTTCAGCCAGGATGTGGACACCGCACTGGCGCTGGCGGATCGGTTGCAGACGGGAACGGTGTTTCTCAATCGCTGCGATTATCTGGATCCGGCGCTGGCCTGGACCGGAGTGAAAAACTCCGGACGCGGCTGCACCTTGTCCGGCGTCGGCTATGACTATGTCACCCGACCCAAATCCTTTCACTTCAAGATTCTCTAGGAGCTGAACATGCAGGCGTATCGCATGAACTGGAACTATCCGACATCGGTGCGCGTTGGCGCGGGGCGGATTTCTGAACTGGCTGACGCCTGCAAACAGCTGAGCATGCACGCGCCGCTGTTGGTCACCGACCCGGGTTTGGCGGCGTTGCCGATGATCGACGAGGCGCTGAAGCAATGCCGCGACGCTGGATTGGCGGCCGATGTGTTTTCTGCAATCAAGGGCAACCCGACCGGGCAGAATGTCACGGATGGCGTCGTGGTGTACCGCGCCGGTCACCACGACGGCGTGATTGCGTTCGGCGGTGGCTCGGCGCTGGATGCAGCCAAGGCCATTGCGCTGATGGCCGGGCAGGATCGGCCGCTGTGGGATTTCGAGGATGTGGGCGATAACCACTTGCGCGTCAACGTCGCGGGTATGGCGCCAGTGGTCGCGGTGCCAACCACCGCCGGCACCGGCTCCGAGGTGGGTCGTGCATCAGTGATTACCGATGATGAGGTGCATATCAAACGCATCATCTTCCATGCGCGCATGTTGCCGGCGCTGGTGATTCTCGACCCTGAGCTGACTGTCGGGTTGCCGCCCGGGATTACCGCGGCCACCGGTATGGACGCCCTGTCGCATAACCTGGAGGCCTATTGCTCACCCCTGTTTCACCCAATGGCCGAAGGTATCGCTTTGGAGGGCATGCGTCTGATCAAGGACTACTTGCCCAGGGCCACCGCACACGGCACCGATCTGGAGGCGCGGCTGAACATGCTCGTGGCTTCGAGTATGGGGGCGACTGCGTTCCAGCGCGGGCTGGGCGGCATGCACGCTCTGGCGCATCCGCTGGGCGCGCTGTACGACGCCCATCACGGCACCCTGAATGCGATTCTTATGCCCTATGTGCTGCAGGCCAACCGCAGCAGCATTGAGCCGCAACTGCAGCGTCTGGGGCGCTATCTTGATCTGCCTAGACAGGATTTTACCGGCGTACTGGATTGGGTCTTGGAGCTGCGCAGTGAGGTCGGCATTGCGCATAATCTGGCTGAAATCGGTATCGATGACCGGCAGATTGAACGCGTTGGCCAGATGGCGGTAGCCGATGCCGCTTCGGGTACCAACCCAATTCAGTTTGATGCCGAGCAGTACAGTGCTATTTTTACCCGCGCGTTACATGGACAATTGTGACCTTGGGCAGAGCCGGAAAGGCTCTGAAATGACTGTATTGGTGAAAAGGGCGGGTTATGAGGATCGGGTTGCTGCAATGTGATGATGTCATGGAAAGCCTGCAGGTCGCGTATGGCAATTACCCTGAGATGTTCAACGAGCTGCTGCTGACGCAGCACCCCGAGGCACAGATCCGTGTGTACCGCTGCATGGATGGCGAGTTGCCAGAGGCGCTGGACGAATGCGATGCGTACATTACCAGCGGCAGTAAATACGGCGTCAATGATGGTTTGCCGTGGATTGCTGCGCTGCAGGACTGCATGGCGCGCATGTGGGAGCAGGGCACCCCCCTGGTGGGTATCTGTTTTGGCCACCAGCTGATGGCCAAGGCGTTGGGCGGCGAGGTGATCAAATCGCCCAAGGGTTGGGGCGTGGGCATGTCGTTCAATCAGGTATTGGCGCGCAAAAGCTGGATGGACCCATGGCAGGACAAGCTCGATCTGATCGTCAGCCATCAGGACCAGGTCAACCTGCTGCCGCCCCAGGCCGAGATTCTGGCCGGTAGCGAGTTCTGTCCCTACTACCTGCTGCAGTACGGCCGGCATTTCATGAGCGTGCAAGGGCATCCGGAGTTCTGCAAGGGCTACTCGAGTGATCTGATGGACGCCCGGCGCGGCGTGATCGCCCATGCCCGGTTGCGCGAGGGGCAGGCATCGCTGTCGGCGGAAGTGGATGCGCCAGTGATGAGCAACTGGGTTGTCAACTTTATGCGGGAAGCGCTAGCGGGTTAAACTGCACACATGATCAAGTTATCGAACAATGTCGAGCTGGGCGATTGGGAGGTGGAGATAACCGCCATCCGCTCCCAGGGTGCGGGTGGGCAGAACGTCAACAAGGTTTCCAGCGCCATTCATCTGCGGTTCGATATCAATAGCTCAAGCCTGCCGCCGTTCTACAAGGAGCGGCTGTTGGCGCTGTCTGACCAGCGTATCAGCAAGGATGGGGTGATCATCATCAAGGCGCAGTCCTATCGCACCCAGGAGCAGAACCGCGAAGACGCCATCAAACGTCTGCAGGAACTGATCAACGGCGCCGTAGTGGTGCAAAAACGCCGCCGCCCAACCAAACCCACCAAAGGCTCGCAAACCCGCCGTATGGACAGCAAAACCAAACGCGGCCAGTCGAAATCCTTGCGCGGCAGAGTGGATATCTGATCGGCTGCTGTTGCCGGCCAGCCCGCATGGATTCCCGCCTAAACCTCGTCGTCATCCTCGCGAACGCGGGGATCCATTGGCGGGTTTGTAAAAACGGCTTTGTGCACCTTGTTTGCAGGGTGCGTTGCTAAGGCCAAGGTCAAAATGGATTCCCGCCTGCGCGGGAATGACGGTGTGGGGGGGCGGGAATGACGGTGTGGGGGGCGGGAAAGACGGTGCGGGGAAGCGGGAATGGCGGGGTGGCGCGAGGTGACGCGAGCGGGTCAGGGATGAAAAGGTGCCCCTGAGCTGGCAAGCTCAGGGGCGGGGCACTCAGTCCTCCTCTTCCGCCTCGCGCAGCCGCTCCTGACGTGCCCGCTCTTCGGCCATGACCGCCTTGATCTCCTCAACCACCGAATCCACATCGGCCGCTTCGTCACTCTCTTCAAAGTAACCGGTCAGTTCTGTCTCGGGTGTCAGCTCACCCTCTTCGTACAGCGCCCACATTTCCTTCGCATAGCGTGTCTCAAGCAGTGCGGGAGCGTATTGGCCGTAGTAGTCGGTCATGTTGTTGACGTCACGCTCGAGCATCGAGCGCGCGTTGTTATTGGCGGCGGCGTCCACGGCCTGGGGCAGGTCGATGATGACCGGGCCGTAGGCGTCGACCAGCACGTTGAACTCCGACAGATCGCCATGCACGAGACCTGCGCAGAGCATCAATTTGACGTAGTGCATGACCGTGGCGTGATCTTCGATGGCCTGCTCGGCGTCCATGGACACATCGTTCAGGCGCGGCGCAACACCGCCTTCATCATCGGTGACCAATTCCATCAGCAGCACGCCTTCAAAGCACCCATAGGGCTTGGGCACGCGAACGCCGGCGGCGTCCAGGCGATAAAGGGCATCAACCTCGGCATTCTGCCAGGCTTCCTCCTGCTGGTTGCGGCCGAACTTTGAGCCTTTTTCCATGGCTCGGGAGCGTCGGGTGTTTCTGACCTTGCGGCCTTCCTGATACAGCACGGCCTGCTTGAAGCTGCGTTTGGCCGCTTCCTTGTAGACTTTCGCGCAGCGGATCTCCGTACCACATTGCACCAGGTAGACAGCCGCTTCCTTGCCGCTCATCAGCGGGCGGATCACAGAGTCGATCAGGCCGTCTTCGACCAGGGGTTCCAAGCGTTTTGGGATTTTCATAGCGCCCTTATACCGCAAAATGCGTTGCTTTGGGTGATCTCACACAGGGTTTTTATCACTGTTTATAATGACATATGCCGTGCTAGCAAAGCGAGGCGGGTGGTTCGGCTCGAATCGGCTGACTTTGCTGCACTGTTCAGTCGGCAAACCACTCTATCAGGGCCGCCTGGGTCAGTGCATCACGCTGTGCTGGTTTGGGGGTCCAGTTTTGCCAGGCTTGTGCGGCGTTCATCAGAAATTCGAATAGTGGCAGATGTTGGCGCAGTACGCGCTGCTTGCGGTGGCTGATGACCGGATTGAAATAGCCGAAATAATCAAACATCTGCCGGGGATTTTTTCTGACCCACAGCCACGAGCCCATTTCCAGCGTAAACGGCAGATACAGATTGTCTGGATACTGTTCTACCGATTCGTCATACACATAATCCCATAGATCGCCGTGGGTGGTGTAGCTGACCGACTGCGGCTCGATAATATAGGGGTGATGGTTGGGGTAGGCGCTTTGATATAGCTGTTTGAGGGCCATAACATCGGCGATGTTATGGATCGGCTTGTGACTGCGTGCGTAGCTGCACCATAGCCGGTCCTGCCGCCCAAACCCGCTGTGGCAATCCAGGCTGAGGGAGAACGGGGCCGTCAGCAGGCGCTTGCGCACGGTGTCCACCAGGGCCGCTGATTCGGCCTCCATGGGTTGGCCCCTGCGCCCGCGATACCAGGGCAGGCGTGGGCTGATGCGATGGCCACCGACCAACCAGGGCACTGGGCCCATGGCATCGATGGGGGCGTTGCGCATCAGGTCTACACCATTCAGGTTGCTGCGCCGGTGATGCCAGATGCCGCCGGGGTTGACCATGGGCATAAACACCAGGCGTACACACTCCAGCTGATGCCGAAGCTGATCATCCCAATCCAGGCGGTGGATCAGGCTGTGCATCCAGGAGAGCAACACCTGGGTACCTATGCGCTCCACCCCGTGCACGCCGCCAAAGAAACCAATCACCGGGGCGTCGGGCGATCGGGTGCCCAGTTCAATGACGCGGATGGGAATCTCTATCTGGTCTATTCTGACGGTGTGCAGGGTGTGACAGCGCAGGTGGCGTGCGCCCTGGATCATCAAGCGCTCCAGCTGCAGCTGCTCTGGCAGATGGCGTTGAATCAGTTGCTGCTGTTGTGGCATGGCGTCACTTCAAAAGGAATCTGTGACAAAACGATGACATCCGCACGTTGCAAGCAGATGACAGATCACGTTGCCGGCATGCCCAAGTTTGTGTAGAAATACAGCAGCAGCGTTGAGTGACAGGATCTTGGCCTAGATTAACGCTAGGCGCTGGATTCTGGCCAATTATATAAAAATAGAAAAATCAGGAGCCTTGCATGTATGCCGCAATCTTGCTTTTCGTCGGTCTTGGCATGATGGCATTGGGGTACTTTGTTTACTCCAAGTTCATTGCCGAAAAGATCTTCCAGCTTGATCCCGATTTCCGTACACCGGCACACGAATTTGAAGATGGTGTGGACTTTGTGCCAACCAACAAATTCGTGCTCTGGGGCCATCATTTTACCTCTGTCGCCGGTGCGGCGCCCATCGTCGGGCCAGCGATTGCGGTGATCTGGGGCTGGGCTCCGGCCTTTGCCTGGGTGGTGCTGGGCACCATGTTCTTCGCTGGCATCCATGATGCCGGCGCCATCTGGGCCAGCGTGCGCAACAAGGCCCGATCGGTGGGCTCGCTGACCGGTGATGTGGTAGGCAAACGCGCGCGCAGCATCTTTATGATTGTTATTTTCCTCGTGCTGCTGATGGTCAACGCGGTGTTTGCCGTGGTGATTGCGCGACTGATGATGAGCTTTCCGACGGCCGTGGTGCCGGTTTGGGGCGCCATCTTCGTTGCGCTGATTATTGGTCAGCTGATTTATCGGCGCATCATGACGCTGCCGGTAGTGTCCATTCTCGGTGTGGTGGCCTTGTACGCACTGATCTTTATCGGGCCTTCTGTGCCGATTCAGATGCCGGCTGAAGTAGTGCCCGGTGTGTCCGGTAATGCTGCCTGGATCCTTCTGCTGTTTCTGTATGCCGCGATTGCGTCGGTGCTGCCGGTATGGATGCTGCTGCAGCCGCGTGACTACATCAACGGCCTGCAGCTGTTTATTGGACTGTTGATTCTGTACGGCGCCATCGTGGTGCTGAATCCGGTGATGATTGCGCCGATGTTCAACGTCGATGTGCCGGCGGGTACGCCGTCGCTGGTGCCCTTGTTGTTCGTTACCATCGCCTGTGGCGCGATCTCCGGCTTCCATGGTCTGGTAGCCTCGGGTACCACCTCCAAGCAGCTGAATCGGGAAACCGACATCCGCTTTATCGGTTTCTTCGGCGCTATCGGCGAGGGTGGCCTGGCACTGGCGGCGATTCTGGTCGCCACGGCCGGCTTTGCCAGCCTGGCTGACTGGCAGGCCATGTACAGCGCCTTCGGGCAGGGCGGCGTGACCGCGTTCGTCGAGGGCGGCGCCTATATCATTCACAACGGTCTGGGCCTGCCGCAGGTGACGGCAGCCACCCTGTTGACGGTGATGGCGGCGTTGTTCGCCGGTACCACCATGGACACGGGTCTGCGTCTGCAGCGCTACATCTTCCAGGAATGGGGCGAGATTTATAACCAGCCGTGGATGAAAAAGCCGCTGCCGGCCACACTGCTGGCCGTTGGCTCATGCCTGTTGCTGGCCTTCGGCGCCGGTGGTGCTGACGGTTCCGGCGGCATGATCATCTGGCCGCTGTTCGGTACCACCAACCAACTGCTGGCCGGTCTGACCCTGCTGGTGATCACCGTGATGCTGGTGCATTTGCGCCGGCCCATGTGGTACACGCTGGCACCACTGTGCTTCCTGTTGGTGATGACCGTCACCGCGCTGCTGTTCCAATTGCGCACCTTCTACGAACAGCAGAACTGGTTCCTGCTGGGGCTGGATGTCGTCGTGCTGGTGGCGGCTATACTGGTCGCCATGGAGTGCGCGGCGGCGTTGAAGCGCCACCGCGCGCAGGTGGCTGCCGAGGGCTGAATGATGACACAGAAGCAATCTCCGTCAGGAAAAGGGGCCTGGCTCAGCCAGGCGCGCTTCTTTCTTGAAGAAGCCTACAGCGCGCGTTACCGCGGGGCTATTGCCCGCGCACGGCGCGACGAAGATGACCTGTTCATGCTGTTGGTGTTTGCCGAAATGATGGGGCTGCCGAATCCGGCGGCCTATTACACGCTCGAGCAACAGCGGCTGGAGCTCGAGCGCTTTCATCAATGGCATGTGCGCATGGGCATGGAGCGTTCGCCGCTTGACCATTGCCGTTGCTGCTGACACTTGAGGCCCATCATGTTTGATCTGTTGCAACGCCGTCTGATTTGGGTAGGTGGCAAGGGCGGCGTGGGTAAAACCACCGTGTCGGCGGCGCTGGCGGTATTGGCCGCCCGCCGCGGACAACGCTGTCTGGTGGTCTCGACCGATCCGGCGCATAGCCTGGGTGATGTTTTCGCCCGCAAACTGGATGACACGCCCAGACGCTTGCTGCCGAATCTGGATGCGATGGAGATCGACCCGGATATCGAAGTGGAGGCGCATCTGGGGCGTGTGACAGAGCAAATGCGCCGGTTTGCTGCGCCGGAGATGATGAAAGAGCTGCAACGGCAGATGCAACTCACGCGCCAATCGCCAGGCACTCAGGAGGCGGCGCTGCTGGAGCGTATCGCGCGATTGATCAACGACCCCGACAGCCCCTACGACCTGATCATCTTTGATACTGCGCCAACCGGGCATACGCTGCGTCTGTTGACGCTGCCGGAAGCCATGGCGGCCTGGACCGATGGCTTGCTGACGCATAACCGCAAATCGGAGCAACTGGCCAAGGTACTCAAACACCTGACTCCGAAAAGCGGACGGGATGTGGCTACACCCTTCGACGACCCGGCCGAAAATGCACTCAGCGATCTGGACGAGCGCACCAAGGATATCGCCCAGACCCTGTTGCAACGTCGACGTTTATTCATGCAGGCGCGCAGGCATCTGGAAGATCCCAGGGTCAGTGGCTTTCTGTTTGTGCTGACCCCGGAACGACTGCCGATTCTGGAAACCGTGCGCGCGGTGGCCACCCTCAAGGCGGCAGGCATCCCGGTGGTGGCCACGCTGGTAAACAGGGTCATACCGGAGGAGGCGGATGGCGAATTTTTGCGCCGCCGCCGCGAACAGGAGGCCAGTTGGCTGGAACGCATCGACCGGGAGTTGGGTGACCTGCCCAGGCCCCGCTTGCCGTGGCTGGAAACCGACGTGCAGGGCCTGGAAACGCTGGAACTGATAGCTGATAAATTAGCTGAAGCCGGTTTTTAACCCGACCAATTGAGCCCGCGCAGCAGCAGGTCTACCGCGGCTTCCACGCGGTGGCGTTTTTCGGCTTCATCCGGCGTGGCTCTGCCGTTCATCCACAGCCCGGAAACCAGGCTGCCTTTCCACATACCGATCAGTTGGTCGGCAGTGAGTAACGGATCATCCAGCTCGATTCGCCCCCGCTCATGTGCCTTGCTCAGGCAGGCCGCTGCGCGTATGACAAAGGCCTGGGGGCCGTCGCGATAGATGAGTTCGCCATGTTCGGCATGCCGGGCGCCGTGCGCAATCACCGTGCGCATGATGCGTACACCTTGATCGCAGGTGAGAAAATCCAGCAGTTGCGTGCCGAGGATGATCAGTTGCTGGCGGAGGCCGCCGGCGCACTCGCCAATATCCGGCAGGTTGCCAACCATGTTCAGGTGCTGACGGGTCAGAACGGCGCCGAGAAGGCCTTCAGCGTTGTCAAAATGCCGATAGATGGTGCCCTTCGACACATCCGCACGACGGGCAATGCCCTCAATCGTAAAGTGCAAGTCGCCTTCCGCGAAGCTGTCGAGCACCGCATCCAGAATGCGTTCCAGCTTTTCCGGGTCTACGGGTCGTCCGGGGCCAGCAGTTGCCAACGGTTTTTCGCCCATCGTGGTGTCCTTCTTGATCAACCTATATTGATGGAACCGATAATTCACCTGAAAGTATTTACTGAACGGCCTCGTTCTGTAAATATGCGGGCAGCCTAGTTTAATAACAAGCTGCCCAAAATAACATTCTCAATAAAGGTTAACAGGCCATGCGGGTTTTATCCCTTGCGACCTTGGCATTAGTGCTCCTCTCCGGTTGCGGTGCCGAGCCGGAAACAGCCGCTCAACAACAGACCGCGCCTGTCAAAGTCAGAACGGCGCTGATCGAGTCGGCTGACCATCAGAACTGGACTCTCAGCGGCACGGTGCAATCGCGCAACGAAGCCGAGCTGGGCTTCCGTCTGGCGGGTCAGATCAACGAGCGCCTGGTGCAGGCTGGCCAGCATGTCGAGGAGGGGGATGTGTTGTTGCGGCTTGACCCAGCGGATATCCGTCAGCAACAGGCTGCTGCGCAGGCCGCGCTGCAATCGGCACGGGTACAAGCCGAGAATGCCGAAGCCAACCGCAAACGCCTGGATACGCTGCGCGCGCGGGATCTGATTCCACAACAGGCCTACGAAGATGCACGTGCCGCCGCCCGCGCGGCCAGCCAAAGCGTCAAGTCCGCCCAGGCGCAACTGGCCCAGGCGCGCAGTGCCAGCGGCTACCTGGAGTTGAAAGCGCCGGCCAGCGGTTTATTGCTGGAAGTCTCGGGTGATGTCGGACAAGTGGTTTCAGCCGGCACGACCGTTGCCCGGCTGGCCTATGACGGCCCCCGTGACGTTGAAGTGTACGTGCCAGAACGCCGCCGCGCAGAACTGCCGGACACGGCCCGGGTGCAGCTGTACTCACACGATCAGCAGGCCGACGCCAGCCTGCGCGAAATATCCGGTTCCGCAGATCCGTTGACCCGCAGTTGGCGCGCCCGCTTTGCGATTGAAGGCGATCCACAGGACTGGTCGCTGGGCAGCAGTGTTACGTTGGAGTTGGTACAGGCCGTCAACGGTCAGGCATTACAGCAAGTACCTGTGGCGGCGCTGATCGACCAGGGTCAGGGCATGGGTGTATGGGTTGTAGCGGATGATCAGGTGCAATTTCGACCCATCAGCCTGCTGCGCATGGACACCGAGCAAGCCTATATCCACAGCGATATCCCAGCCGATACCCGCATCATTGCCCTGGGTGCTCATCTGCTGCAAGCAGGACAGGCCGTTGAGGTCATGCCATGAGCTTGGACCCGTTGCGCTTCAACCTCTCGGCGCATGCGGTGCGGGAGAAGTCGGTCACGCTGTTCTTTCTGCTGATTATTGCGCTGGCGGGTCTTTACGCCTTTTTTGCCCTCGGCCGAGCCGAAGACCCGCAGTTCTCGGTCAGGGCCATGGTGGTATCGGTCAGCTGGCCTGGTGCCAGTGCCGAGCAGATGCAGCAGCAAATAGCCGATCCGCTGGAAAAGCGCATCATGGAGGTGGCTTACTTTGACAAGATAGAGTCGACCTCGCGTCCGGGTTTGCTGACCATGCAGGTGACCTTCGAGGATTTTACCCCCTCCGAAGCATTGCCCAATCTGTTTTATGAAGTACGCAAGCGCATGCAGGACGAGGCGCCGCGTCTGCCTCCCGGCGTTCAGGGTCCCTTTGTCAATGACGACTTCTCCGATGTGTACTTCTCGCTGTACTCGCTAACCGCACCGGGTATGCCGCAGCGCAAACTGGTGCGCGAAGCGGAAATGCTGCGTGACCGCTTCAGCCGGGTAGAGGGCGTGCAAAAGGTCCGACTCATCGGCGAACAGCCCGCCCGTGTATTTGTCGATCTGGACGCCTATCGGCTTGCCCAGCTGGGGTTGAACTTGGCGCAGATTGCCGATGCACTGGAAGCCTATAATCGCTTGCTGCCTGCCGGCCTTATCGAGACCCAGGGCAGCCGCCTGTATTGGCGGATCGATGCCGACCTGGCCGACCTGGACGCGATCCGCGATGTGCCCCTGCGGGTCGGTGACCAGTTGATTCGGCTCGGCGATGTGGCCCAGGTGGTACGCGGCTATGAAGACCCGCCCAGCTATATGGTGAGAGCCTTCGGGGAGGATGCGCTGTTGCTCGGCGTGGTACTGCGCAAGGGTGAAAATGGCCTGGAGGTGGGCGAGCTCCTGGCGGGCACGTATCAGAAGTTGGCTGAGGCACTGCCGCTGGGGATGGAATTGCGCCAGGTCACCAACCAGCGCGAGGCTATTACCCGGGCAGTCGAGCTGTTTCAGATCAAGTTTCTGATCGCGGTATTGGTGGTGATGCTGGTCAGCTTTGTCAGCCTCGGGCTGCGTCCGGGTCTGATTGTCGGCATCGCGGTGCCGCTGACCCTGGGCATCACCTTTCTGCTGATGTTGATGCGCGGGATGAACCTGGATCGGATTACCCTGGGCGCGCTGATCATTGCCCTGGGCCTGTTGGTGGATGACGCAATCATTGCCATCGAGATGATGCTGGTCAAGATGGAGGAGGGCTGGGACAAGGTCCGCGCCGCAGCGCATGCCTGGACCGTGACCGCGGCGCCGATGTTGTCGGGTACTTTGGTCACCGTGATCGGCTTCGTGCCTATCGGCTTTGCCCGGTCTGGCGTGGGCGAATACACCGGCAATATTTTCTGGGTGCTGGCCTTCGCGCTGCTGGCCTCCTGGTTCGTCGCCGTGGTATTCACGCCCTGGCTGGGCGTCGCCCTGTTGAAGGAGGTCAAGCCGCCGTACAAGGACCATGCCCAGGCCTATAACACGCGCGGCTACCAGCGCTTCCGGCGCTTGATTGAAGGTTGTGTGCGTTATCGCAAAAGCGTGGTGCTGGCGACCGTCGGCCTGTTCGTGTTGTCCATAGTGGGGATGGGCGCCTTGGTGCAGAAGCAGTTTTTCCCATCTTCGGATCGTCCGGAAGTGCTGGTTGAAGTATTTATGCCTGAGGGCACCAGTATCGCCGCCACTGACATCGTCGCCAGGCGCCTGGAGGCCGTGCTCAAGGGGCATGACGAGGTGGTCTCGCTGTCTACCTACGTGGGCGCCGGAGCGCCGCGGTTTTTCCTCTCACTCAACCCGGAACAACCCAACCCCGGTTTCGCCAAGCTGGTGGCCATTGCCCGGGATGATGCCAGCCGCGATCAATTGATCAGCGCCCTGCGCGAGCGCGTGGCTGCGGGCGAGTTTCCCGAAGCGCGGGTGCGCGTGCATCAACTGGTGTTCGGACCGCCGGTCGTCTGGCCGGTGAGTTTCCGGGTCATGGGGCCGGATACCACGGTGTTGCGCGAGCTGTCCGGGCAGGTGCGGCAGATCATGGCCGCGCACCCTGCGGTGGTCAATGCCAATCTGGATTGGTCGGAACGGGTCCCCGTGGCGCGCCTGAAACTGGACAACGAGCGGCTGCGGGCTATTGGTCTGACGCCCCGCGAGCTGTCGCAACAACTGCAGTTCCAGTGGGGCGGCATGCCCGCGACCGTGTTGCGCGAGGATATCCGCAGTGTACAACTGGTGATGCGTGGCTTGCCCGAGGGTATCAAGGACTTTGCCGACCTGCCGTTGAGAACGGCAGACGGGCGCAATATCACCCTGCAGCAGGCCGGCTTGATTGAAATGGTCAGCGAAGATCCGGTCCTCAAACGTTACAACCGCGAACCCTTTATCACCGTGCAGGGCGATGTGCGCGGTGCGCAGCCACCGGATGTGACCTGGGCGCTGTGGGACCAGTTGGCCGAGCTACGCGAGCAGTTGCCTGCTGGCTACCATCTCGACATTGGTGGCTCGGTGGAACAATCGGCCAAAGGCCAGGCATCGATCCGAAAGGTCCAGCCGATCATGATCGGCTTGATGATGATCGTGATCATGCTGCAGATGCGCAGCTTCTCTGGCACTTTCATGGTGTTGGCGACGGCGCCGCTGGGGGTTATTGGCGCCACGCTGGCCTTGATTCTGGGTAATCAGCCATTTGGTTTTGTGGCCTTGCTGGGCCTGACCGGGCTGGCCGGGATCCTGATGCGCAACACGCTGATTCTGACCAAGCAGATCGATGACAATCTGGCCGGTGGCATGAACCAGTTTAATGCCCTGATTGAGGCTACGGTGCAGCGTACGCGGCCGGTCTTGCTGACGGCACTGGCCGCTGCACTGGCTTTCATACCTTTGGCCCATGATGCTTTCTGGGGGCCGATGGCGTATGTGCTGATCGGTGGCACCCTGGTGGGTACGTTGATTACCTTGCTGTTCCTTCCGGCACTCTACGCGCTCTGGTTCAGGGTCAGGCTGGAGGGCAGGGCTAGCTAGCCAGACATCCGGCCTTGCACTACGCTGACTGCATGATGAGGCGGTAATTGAGAGAAACAGAATGCTCGACGTCAAAACCCTGATGCTGGTATTGGCCTTTGCAACGGCTCTGTCAGTTTCAGGGTTGCTGGTCGCAGCGCTGCTTAATCGCCAAGTGCGGGCGATACGCTACTGGACGCTGGGTCTGGCGGTGCTTGCCGCCGGTCTGGTCATGCAGGTAGCCAGCCCGCCACTGCCACTCTGGGTCAGCGCTGCGGTGATTACCCAGGCCTACTTCATACTCTGGTGGGGCGCCCGACTGTACCGCGCAGGCAAGGAGTCTTGGGGCTTTGCCAGCATCATGCTGGTTAGCTTGCTGGTGCAGGGGCTGCTGTTCTTCTTGCTGCGCGACTCATTCCGCCTGAGCGTACTGCTGCACAGCGCCCTTGTCGTTGTGCTGAGTGTGTTGTGTGTGCGCGAGATGCGTCTGCTGGCGGGCTTGCAGCGCTCCTTGTTGTGGTTCTGGACGGCATTGTGGTCGGTGCATGGGCTAATCTATGTGCGGCGATTTTTCATCTATCTGCTGGACGGCAGCTATAGCGGCGCCGCGAGCTTCCAAGCCGCTGCGGAGCTCGAAGCCCTGAATTATCTGGAAGGCTTTGCCTTTGTTTACGGTTTTACCCTGTTGTGTGTGGTGCTGACTACCCAACGCCGGCAGGACGTCTTGCGCCACCAGGCTGCGGCGGATCCGTTAACCGGCCTGCTCAATCGCCGCACGGTCGAACAGGCCGCTGGCCGAATTCTGCTGGCAGGCCAGCGCAATGGTCGGCCAGTAACCTTATTGTTGATGGATCTGGATCACTTCAAGTCGCTTAATGACGACCAGGGTCACGAGACCGGCGATGCGCTGTTGGTTAAATTCGCCCAGCATCTCATCGACCATACACGCGGAGCTGATCTGCTGTGCCGCTTCGATGGCGAGAAATTTATCGTCTTCTTGCCTGATACGCCACGGGAGCAAGCGTTTCACTTGGCAGAGCGTATCCGACTGGGATGGCAGCAAGTGGCTTTTTCGAGCAAAGCCAGCCAAGTTGAAGTGACGGTATCGATCGGCTTGGCAGAAGCTAGCCTGGATGAGAGCGAACACTTCTACGAGCTGGTCGGCCGTGCCGGCCAGGCCCTGTATGCCGCCAAACAACAAGGCCGCAACCGGACCCTCAGCTGGGAGCGCAGCTTGCGTCTGGCGCCCATCGATAGCCTGAGCTGATCACGCTGCGTACTTTGCGCTGCAATCAAGGGGTTGCGGGCGGCGGGAGGAGCTGGAGTATTTCCGCCTCGTTCTGCGGCTGTACCAACCGGCCAACCACCTTGCCATCGCTATCAATCAACGTCAGATCCCCATCCTGGGTATTATGCTCGCGAGCAAAAGCCTGTCCCGCTGGCTGGCCTTGATGGGCAATTCTGAACGGGATAGTGTCCTGATAATCGGGTTCCATTTCGCGAAGCAGATCCACTACCCCAGCGCCATTCAGAAAATTCACATCGCGCGTCAGTACCAGTACCGGTTTGTCACCACCGACAGCAGACAGGTCGGTTGATATGCCTGAACGGGGCAACTGGGTCCATATAACCGCCGCCATGGCAGCGATCAGTACTATCAGGAAAACCGCTTTTAACCAGCCTGGTAACGAACCCCTGGATTGTTTCGCATTGGTAGTCATACATACTCACTTGTTATTTACACGCGCTATGGTCTCACGTCCGCGATCAGGCAGTGTGCAGGAAAAATGTGTCTGAAGATAATCAACCAGCCGATGTAATGGCTGTGTGATGTCAGCTCAGGATGCCGATGTCGGGCTGGCCAATATGGCATAGTAGGGTCCTTCTACTAATAAAAAGGCCTGGTACAACATGATTATCGTTCATCACCTGAATAACTCTCGGTCACAACGCATCCTCTGGCTACTCGAAGAACTGGGGCTGGAGTATCAGGTCAAGCGCTACGAGCGTGATCCTGACACCATGCTGGCACCGCCGGAACTCAAAGCAGTACATCCTCTGGGCAAGTCCCCCGTCATTACTGACGGTGATCTGACCGTAGCTGAATCCGGCGCCATTATCGAGTATCTGGTCGACTCGTACGGTCATGGCCGTCTGGCGCCGGAGCGCGGCACACCAGAGCGCTTGCGTTATACGTACTGGCTGCATTACGCAGAAGGCTCGGCAATGCTGCCATTATTGCTCAAGCTGGTGTTCAACCGGGTTGAAACAGCGCCCATGCCGTTCTTCGCCAAACCTTTTGCCAAGGGCATCGCCCGGCAGGTCAAAGGCAAGTTTGTTGAGCCGCAAATCCTTCAGCATCTCGACTATATGAATAACGAACTGGCCGCGACGGGCTGGTTTGCCGGCACTGAATTCAGCGCCGCTGATGTGCAGATGAGCTTTCCGCTGGAAGCCGCCGCCGCACGCGGAGGACTGGACGCTAAATGGCCGCACCTGATCGCCTTCCTGCAGCGCATCCATGCCCGGCCTGCCTATCAACGAGCACTGGAGCGCGGTGGCGAATACGGCATTATTGGTTAAGGCGACCCTGGGACAGCAGTGGCAACAACGCTGGCTTATCTGTGCCATAGGGTCGCCGCGATTTAATCGCTGGTGATCGCAGCTCCAGAGCCGTGGCGACCGTTGATTGGAGCTTGGTGCATGGTGACCGCTGTTGAACCTGCTTGTTTTTATTCACTCTGTGAAATAGAGTACTTTGCATAAAGAGTGCGCATTGCCAATAAAAACAATCGAGAATGATCATGCCACCAACCGCTAAGGAAGCCGCCCAGGCTTTGCGCGATATCGCGGCCATCAACGCACGTGCTGCGGGGTTTCAGGACTACCAGGCAGAATCCAACCAGCTGATTCTGTGGGGTGGCGTGCATGTCATCGGTTTCGTTCTAACTGCTGTTTACCCCCATCATCTGTTGTCCATCTGGATACCTCTGATTCTGCTGGCTCTGGCCGGCGGCTGCATTCTGGCTAGGCGTGCTGCGCCTTTGCTGCCGGGCATCGTCTGGCGTTACCTGGTGGTGATCGGCACCATTTTACTCTTCCATATTCTGATCAATATCATCATGTGGCCGATTCCGCCGCAGCAGGGCACGCTGGTCGCGCCTTTGCTGGTGTGCACCTTATATGTTTTTCGCGGGGTCCACCTGCGGCCCCGATACCTGCTGATTGGCGTTCTGGTTGCCACTCTCTGTCTGATCGGCTATGCGTTTTTCCTGCCTTACTTCTGGTGGTGGATGGCCTGTGCCTATGGCGGCAGTTTCGTGCTGTTCGGTCTGTGGTTAAGGGCGCGCTGAGATGGAGAGCCCCAACGAAATCATTCACCAGCCGGTACGCTTGAAAATCATGGCAGCGCTGAACACCCTGGCAGCCAATCAGTGGCTTGAGTTTGTCGCACTGCGCGCCATAGTCGACACCACCGATGGCAACCTGGGCGCTCACCTGTCCACGCTGGAAACCGCCCACTATGTCAGCATCAAAAAAGACTTCGCTGGCAAAAAGCCGCGTACCCGGGTGTGCCTGAGCCCCCGTGGGCGCCGAGCCTTTGCCGGTTATGTGGCGGCCTTGCATGCCATTTTGGCGATCGACTCCCTGGGTGACGGCGACGCCGGGCCCGGTAACACTCCCAACAACAATCAATAATCGGGGTTTCTATGCACATGCGCACGGTAGGCTTTCACTCATCACGCTGGCAAACGCGGTTGCGAATAGTGATGTTGCTGTTGTTGATGGCAGTGACCGGAATGACCGCCAGCGTGGTCCTGGCTCAGGCGGATGCAGGGCCGGTTGCAACCCCGGACAACGCGGGGCAAGCCAGCGCCGCGGCGAGCAGTTTGGCCACGCCAATGGCACCGTCAGAACGCTTTGGCGTGCGTGAGATGTTTACCCAGGCGGACCTGGTGGTTAAAGCTGTGATGATCTTTCTGGTGCTCTGTTCGCTGCTGACCTGGGCGGTTCTGTTTGAAAAACTGCTGGTGTTTTCCAAGGCCCGGCGCGCCAATCTGCGTTTTCTCGCCGCTTTTCGCCAGAATGATGCTGCGCTGCTGGATGAACAGGCGGAACACAGCGCGATGGGCCGCATGTGGCAGGTAGCCCAGGCCGAAGTGATGCATTTCGGCCGCAACCGTGCAGCGGATGCCGATCAGATAAACCGGCTGCTGCAGCGCATGTCGCTGACCGCCAGCATTGTCCAGGAGCGGGATCTGGCGAAACTGGGCAGCATGATGGGTGTGTTGGCGACCATTGGTGCCACCGCCCCCTTCATCGGCCTTTTTGGCACTGTATGGGGCATTCTCAACAGCTTTGCCAGCATCGCGACGATGAAGTCCGCGAGCTTGGCCATCGTCGCACCAGGTATTGCCGAAGCCCTGCTGGCTACCGCGCTGGGGCTGTTCGCCGCGATCCCGGCGGTAATGATATTCAACAAGTTTGCCCGGGATATAAATGGTTTTGTCGGCGGACTGGATAACTTTTCCGCAGAGATGATCGCGGCTGTGTCGCGCAAGCTGGACGAGGTCAAGTAGCCATGGGCATCCAGTTCAATTCAGGCCCCATGGTCAAGCGCCACAACTATCAGCAAAACGCCGAGATGAACATTACGCCTTTCGTCGACGTGATGCTGGTGTTGCTGATTATTTTTATGGTCGCAGCCCCGTTGGCGACCGTCGATGTGCCAGTGGATCTGCCGAGCAACGCGGCAACGCCCAGCCCACCGCCGACCGACCCGGTGTATGTCAGTGTCCAGGCTGACGGATTACTCTTCGTGCAGGAGCAGGCAATAGCGCTGAATGGGCTACAAGAACGGGTTCTCGACGTCACTGGCGGTGACCGGCAGACGCGGCTGTTTCTGCGCGGGGACCAGGCGGTGGACTACGGCACCCTGATGCGGGTGATGAATACCCTGCAGAAAGCCGGTTATACGCGTATCAGCCTGGTTGCCTCGGAAGAGTTGGAGCCCTGATGAGCGCCCCGACGACAGGTCTGACGTGGGCGGCAAGGCTGCTGGTTATCCTGGTCTCGGTGCTGTTGCACGGCGCGCTGCTGGCCTGGCTGTTAAGCGGGCGCTTTTCCCAGCCCATGTTGGCCGAAGAGCCGCTGGTGGTGGCCGTGGAGATGATTGTGATACCGCCGCCGCCCGAGCCCGTTCCAGAGCCGGAGCCAGAGCCAGAAGTAGTACCCGAGCCGGAGCCCGAACCGGAAGTAGAACCGGAGCCAGAGCCGATACCTGTGCCACAGCGGCAAAGACCGCCCCAGCCAGTAGCGGCCAAGCCGGCAGCCAAGCCGGCGGGGCCGCCAGTGCATGCCTTCGGTGCCAATACCCAGTTCGCGGCACCGCCCGCGCCACCCGCCAACGCGCCCACGCGCGGGGTAACGGCCCCGTCAGGTTATGCCGATAG
Source organism: Halopseudomonas sp. (assembly GCA_046496585.1). Taxonomy (GTDB): domain Bacteria; phylum Pseudomonadota; class Gammaproteobacteria; order Pseudomonadales; family Pseudomonadaceae; genus Halopseudomonas. Next base: position 2,104 of record JAWOGT010000215.1, on the reverse strand, counting down.
CGTGAAAAACCGCGTAATAGCGCAGCTGAAGCGGCCCGAGGGCGCCGTTTACAAGCCGCCACCGGGTTACAAGGGTGATCCGAATGATTTCAAGCGCCAGTGCTACATACCCTATGAGATCACGGTGGATGCCCAGGGGCGCATGCTGTCTTACCAGATCGACCGCTGCGGCGATGAGCTGCTGGATGCGGCGGCCGACCGGGCCATTCGCCAGGCGGGCCCGTTTCCGGCCCCGCCGGCAGGTGGAGCGGCTCAGTACACGATTTATGGCACGGCTATCTTCATCAAATAATAACAACCCATCTGGAGCATCTGATGAGCCTTCCTTTTTGTGTTAAACAGGCTGCGCCGGCCGCGTTGGCGCTGATGGTCGCCGGGTGCGCCGCGCCGGTTTCCGGTCCGGTTGCCTTCCATGACACCACGCCCCGATTGGCTCAGCCCCGTGCAGAAACGCGCGCCAGCTTCGAGTGCGGTGGAGCCCTGCCTGCGGTCCACCGGCAGATCTGTGCCAGCGATGACCTGTCAGCACTGGACAAAGCATTGACGGACCAGTATCGCGCCCTGACCAATCGGCTGGATACCGCAGGCGGTCTGCTGCTGGATGCCAGCCAGCGGCAATGGATGCTCAGCAGGGCAGGTCACTGCGCCATCAGCAATCAGAGCGACACCGCCGTTGAGTCCGACCCACGAGCCCAGGCCTGCCTGGAAGATATGTATCGGCAGCGCCGGCAACAGTTGGCCAACTGGCCGGCGCCTTCGTCAGGCGCGGATAACCATCGGCGTGCTCACGCCTACGCCAGTTATGTCGAGTATCGCCTGGCTGACAGCCGCGAACCGGCAATGTGCTCACTGTGGGCCGAGCAATTGAATCGGGACCTGCAGCGTCACGGCCTGCCTGATCCGTCGCGGCTGCCTGGCGTTGCGCTGTTGGCCGGCAGCAGCAGCGAGACGAGTACGACCACCGTCGAAGGTCGGGAGGTGCGCGTCGATCTGTACGACGCCGGCCCCTATGCCGGCTATCAGACCCGGGCCCGGGGCCTGTTGATCAATGGTCAGCCGGTCATGGACGATCGGACCTTGCCGCGCTGGGTGGCGGAGCAGCCAAACTACGGTGGGCGGGCACACGCATCATCCTCACAAACGGGTGATTATGGCTCCATTGATGTTGTCCAGCGCGACGGCCGGACGCTGGTGCTGGTCAACGAAACCTGGGGTTTCTATTCGCCCGCCGCCCGGGGTGAATCTGCGTTCAGTGGCCTGTATCAGCTATCCGGCCAAGGCCTGCAGCCGCTGTGTCTGTTTCAGACCTATCTGACGCCGCCGCGGACCAACACCCTGGCCGGTATGCCGGCCTATGCTGCGTTGGAAAAAGAGCTGAACAGCATCGCCGGCGACCCGCTACCGGGTTACGCGCAACATGAGCGGCGCGACAACTTCCAGAGCTGGAAGGAGCGGCAATGGACCTTGCTCAACTTGCCGCTGTTGGGTGCCGATGCGCTGTCGCGCTACAGCCGCGAAGCCGCAGTCTATCAACGCAACGACCAGGCGCTGGATGCCTTCTTCAACTGGTCCGAACGCAATCTGGGGACCAAGACCCGCTACCGCACGGTCATGCCCATGCTGCGCCCGGCACACCAGGAGCTGGTGCGGATGTTTGCAGCGCAAGGCCTGGAGGCGGCTCAGAGCCAGGCCGCGGCGGACCTGCTGTTTCACGAAACCCTGGCCAGAAGCATGGAAAACCTGTCCGCCCCGGCTGCTGCGCCGGGCTTGCCACTGGCGCCGCAGGACCGCTATCAGCCGCGCTATGCCATAGCGCCTGCCGCCGGGGACCTGGAGCAGGGCCGCAATTTTGCCACTTTGTATAGCGTGGTGCTGAACGATGCACCGGCCCACGCGATCGGCGATTTCATTGCTTATGAAACCGAGACCTTCGGCGCTGAGCGCGGTGTGGGGCCCGATCAGAGCCCGGCGTTGATGGTAGCCGTGGCCAATCCCGCCAGCATGGAGCTGTTATTGCAACAGGGCTTTGACCCCGATGCGGCCAACCAGTGGGGCAAGACCCCATTGATGACGGCCGCCGAGCTGAATCTGCTGGCGGGCGCGC
>JAWOGT010000213.1:0-14659 GCA_046496585.1 Halopseudomonas sp. | reverse complement strand
CAGCTGCTTGACTGCAGTAATATCGTTGAACGGCAGGGTCAGCGTGTGCTTGGCGAAGTCGGCAGGCACGCCGGCCGAATCCGGTACGCCCTGGGTCAGTGCACCTGAGCCGGCCTTGACCAGCAGACTGTCGGAATGCCCGTGGTAGCAGCCTTCGAATTTGATGATGTTGTCACGTCCGGTATAGCCGCGGGCCAGCCGGATCGCGCTCATGGTCGCCTCAGTGCCAGAGCTGGTCATGCGGACCATTTCCATCGACGGCACCAGCGCGCAGACCAGATCGGCCATCTCGGTTTCCATCGCCGTCGGTGCGCCGTAGGACAATCCGTGCTGCAATTGATTGCGCACCGCATCGAGTACCGCCGGGTGACTATGGCCCAGGATCATCGGGCCCCAGGAGCCGACATAGTCCACATAGCGATTGTCGTCCTCGTCGGTCACGTAGGCGCCCTCGGCATGCTTGAAGAACAACGGCGTGCCGCCGACGCTGCGGAAGGCACGGACGGGCGAGTTGACGCCGCCGGGGATATGTTTCTGGGCGAGGGCGAAGAGGGTTTCAGAGCGGGACATAAGGCATTCTCTCAAAGGATATGAAACAGTTCACTGAAGCCGCGCGCGCGCCGTTCGACTTCGGCAGGCGAGGGCGCGGCAAACAGGCCATTGACCACGGCCAGCAGGCTGGCGCCGGCGCTGATCAGTTGCGGGGCGTTGTGCAAGGTCACGCCGCCAATGGCGACGATAGGCAAATCAAAACGTTTTCTGGCCTGCTCGAGTAACAAGGGCGTCGCCGCAGGCATGCCCGGCTTGGTCACCGACTGGAAGAAACGGCCGAAGGCGATATAGCTGGCGCCGGCCTCCTGCGCTTGGCTGGCGAAGGCCAGACTGGCATGGCAGGTGGCACCGATAATCGCCAGCTCGCCGAGTTGCTGGCGCGCTTCCCGCAGGCTGCCATCGTCGCGACCCAGATGCAGGCCCGCGTGCAGGTCGCTGGCCAGGGCCAGATCGTCGTTGATAATCAGCTGTGCACCGTAATAATCACACATTGATTTCAATTGTAGGGCTTCATCCCGGCGCCGGCCCGGGTCAGCCGATTTGTCGCGGTATTGCAGCAGGCGGGCGCCGCCCGCCAGGGCGGCATCCACCCAGGGCAGCAGCCGATCGCCAGCCAGCAACTGACTGTCAGTGACCGCGTATAAGCCGCGCGGCAGCGTATTCAAGAGCAAAAATCCAGCGGCAGGCGTCTGGGCACATACTGACCGAGCCCAGGTTGCTCGGCATCGCGCAGGGTGCGCCAGGTGTAATCCAGTGCGGATTTGACCGCGCTGACCAGCTCCTCACCGAGCGCCAGGCGACCGGCCAACGCGCTGGCCAGGGTGCAGCCGGAGCCGTGGTAGCTGCCCGGCAAGCGCTGGCAGATGAAGGTGTGTTGACTGCCATCACGGCAATACAGCCGGTTGTGAATTTCGCGCTCTTCGCCATGCCCGCCGGTAATCAGCAGGTTGCGGCAGTAGGGCAGCAGTTTGGCCGCGCAGGCATCGGCGCTGCCATCGGGCAGCTCGGCAAGCAGGCGCGCTTCGGGCAGATTGGGTGTGGCAATCAGGGCCAGGGGCAAGAGTTTTTCACGCATGGCAGAGGCCACCTCATCCCTGCCCAGTGAACCGCCACCGCCAGCCCGCAGCACCGGATCGCAGACCAGCGGCAACTCAGGGTGCGCCTGCAATAGCTCGACCACGGTATCGACCATCGCCAGATTGCCGAGCATGCCGAGTTTGACCGCCGACACCGGCATATCGCTGAACACGGCATTGGCTTGGGCCATCACCCATTCGCGGTCCAATACCCGGAAATCGCTGACGTCCACGGTGTTCTGGACGGTCAGCGCGGTGACCGTGGGGGCAGCGTGGCAACCCTGGGCCAGCAGCGCTTCGATGTCAGCTTGCAGGCCGGCACCACCACTTGGATCATGCCCCGACAGGCAGAGTACAACGGGACGAAAAGGGAGAAGTGTTTTCATGCGCTAAGCTTAACATCAAGCGCTCGACACCGGCAGGGGACTCGGCTGGCTTTCAAGGCCATGGCGTCCCTGTGCCGGGCGGAGGATACTGTTTTTTTGTAAAAGTTCTTTTTAAACGTCTTTGCGTAAAAAACAATAACCGAGGTGCCAGGCATGAAAGCGATTGATCAATGGTTCGATGAATACGGTGAAAGCCACCGCAACCCAACCAATAAAGCGCTGCACTGGATCTGCGTGCCGCTGATCACCTTCAGTGTGCTGGGGATCCTCTGGGCCATCCATCCCTGGGTGTCGGTTCTTGCGGTAGCGGTGGCGCTGGCATTCTACGCGACGCTGTCCTGGCGCATTACCGCCGCGATGCTGGTGCTGAGCCTGATCATGTTGCTGATATTGAGCATGATGACCTACGTCTTCATTCCCAGCGTGGCGATCTTTATTCTGGCCTGGATCGGTCAGTTTATCGGCCATCATCTGGAGGGTCAGAAACCGTCGTTCTTCAAGGATCTGCAATTTCTGCTGATCGGGCCTATCTGGTTGCTCGGTTTTGTATTCAGGACCTTCGGGATTCGCTACTAGGCTGGGTTGCACAGGCTGTCGCTGCCGGCAGCGACAGCCTGGCTAAGCGCCTAAATGGCCAGCTCTCGCCACTGCCCCGGTTGCAGCTCGGCCAGGGTCCAGTCACCAATGCGCACCCGAACCAGGCGCAACGTAGGCAAACCGACGGCGGCGGTCATGCGCCTTACCTGCCGATTGCGCCCCTCGCGAAGGGTGATGCTCAGCCAGCAGGTCGGAATGCTGGCGCGAAAGCGTACCGGTGGCTGCCGCGGCCAGAGGCTCGGCTCCTCCAGCTGTTCCACGTCGGCGGGTCGGGTAGGGCCATCGTTGAGCGTCGGGCCGGCACGTAATTGCGCCAACTGCGCCGCCGTCGGCGTGCCCTCCACCTGAACCCAGTAGGTCTTCGCCAGTTTGTGCTTGGGATCGGTAATCTGCGCCTGCAGGCGACCATCGTTGGTCAACAGCAACAGCCCCTCGCTGTCGCGGTCCAGCCGGCCTGCCGGATACAGGCCGGGCACCTCGACAAAGTCCTTGAGCGTGGCGCGGCCCTGATCGTCAGTGAACTGCGTGAGAACATCGAACGGCTTGTTCAGGGCAATCAATCTGGGCTTGGCTGGCGGCGCGGCCGGCTGACGGCGTGGCTTGCTGCTCTGCGCCCGTGGCGGTTTGGCGCTGGCTGCGCGAGGTCGGGTCGATTTCATGCTCGGGCCTGATAGGGATGCTGGCGGAAGATCATAGCCGTTCAGCTCGTGGGTGTGGAGCGCTCGACCAACGCTGCCACATCGATGCCGCGCGGTAGGGTGCCATAGACCCGGCCGCGTCCGCCGATCCGGCTAGCGATAAAGGCGTCGGACACCAGTTCATTACCCGCTTCCAGCAGCAATTTAGCCTGCAGCGCGACCGCGACATCTTCGGTCAGTTGTCGGGCACGGTACTGGATGTCGTCGGTATCCCGGAAGTCGGTCTTGATGCGCTGTATGTGGTGTTTCAGCTGTGCATCGCCGTGGCCATCGCCCAGTTCGCTGAACAGCACTTCCAGCACGCCCGGCTCTTTGGACAGCGCGCGCAACACATCCAGACATTGCACGTTACCCGAGCCCTCCCAGATGGAATTGACCGGCGCTTCCCGATACAGCCGCGGCAAGATGCTCTCTTCCACATAGCCGGCGCCGCCCAGGCACTCCTGCGCCTCATTGATCATCGCCGGGGCGCGTTTGCAAATCCAGTATTTGCCAATGGCCGTGACCAGGCGGGCAAATTTGGCTTCATGCTCGTCACGGACGTGGTCAATGGCCTTGCCCATGCGCATGGTCAGGGCCAGCGCGGCTTCGCTTTCCAGCGCCAGATCGGCCAGCACGTTCTGCATCAGCGGCTGATCGGCCAGTACCCGGCCACCGACCTGGCGATGGGCGCAGTGATGGCTGGCCTGGGTCAGGGCCTGGCGCATCAGCGAGCTGGAGCCGATCATGCAATCAAAGCGGGTCATGGACACCATTTCGATGATCGTCGGCACGCCGCGACCCTCTTCGCCGACCATCCACGCCAGCGCCCCGCGGAACTCGACCTCGCTGGAGGCATTGGCCTGGTTACCGAGCTTGTTTTTCAGGCGCTGGATATAGAACTGGTTACGCGACCCATCGGGGCGATGCCGCGGCAGCAGGAAACAGGTCAGTCCCTTGTCCGTTTGCGCCAGGGTCAGAAAGGCGTCGCACATGGGCGCCGAGCAGAACCATTTGTGCCCGACCAGTTCATAGGCCTGCCCGGGACCGCCGAGGCCCACGGCAAAGGCGCGGGTGGTGTTGGCGCGGACATCGGTACCGCCCTGCTTTTCGGTCATGGCCATGCCAATGGTGGCACCGGTCTTCTGCTCGATCGGCAGATTGCGCGGATCGTACTGGCGCGAGAGGATTTTCGGCAGCCATTTCTCGGCCAGATCCGGCTGTAGCTTGAGCGCCGGAACGCAGGCATAGGTCATGGTCATCGGACAGCAGGTGCCGGCCTCGATCTGGTTGTGCAAGTACATGCTGGCCGCGCGAGCGACGTGGGCGCCCGGGGCGGGCTTGGTCCAGGGTGCCGAGGTGATGCCATGGGCGATGCCGGCGCTCATCAGCTGGTGATAGGCCGGGTGAAATTCAACCAGATCAATCCGGTTGCCCACGCGGTCATGGCTGTGGAATACCGGTTTGTTCTCGTTGGCCAGAAAGCCCGCTGCCATCAGTGGGCCGCCGGCCAGTTGGCCGTAGGCGGCCAGCTCGTTGTCTGCCCAGTCGCCCTGGAATCGATGCACCCATTGTTTCAGCGGCAGATCGGTATGGTACAGATTGATGCCTTCCAGGGGCGGCACCTGATTGGTCACGTCGTGGGTTTCGGCATACTGATGCAGGTTCATACTGGAGGCTCCTTGGCGCCAAGGGCGCGCAGACAGAATCGGGTGAGGGCGCGGCTGTAGCTTTCCAGGCTGTCACTGGGCAGTCCGCTGGCGCGCAGTGCGCGGGCCTGTGGCGAGAGCGGGCCGATCAGCGATTCGGCGATCGCCCCGACCAGGCAGGCGGACGTGATGGGAATATTGTCGACCTGAAAGCTGCCGTCCTCAATACCCTGCTTGATCAGCTGCTGGAACAGCTCGGCATAAGCTGCCCGGTAGCGCAGCCGTTCGCTATCGACATCCGGTTCAAGGGGCTCGGCAATCAGGGCGTGGGCCAGCTGGCGTCTGTGCCAGGCGCGCGCGGCGAAGAGGGCGATGCCCGCGCGCAACCGCTCGGCGGCGCTGCCCTGGCCGAGGAGCTGCTCCTTCAATGCAGTGATTTCGATGCGGGTTGCGCGGGTAAAGACTTCCGCTGCCAGCGCCCCTTTACCGGGAAAGTAGCGGTACAGACTGCCCGTGGCGATGCCAGCGGTACTCGCCAGGCGGCTCATGCTGACCGCTGAAAAGCCGCCCTCGGCGACCATTTCCAGCGCACAGCCGAGAATATGTTCGCGCAGTGCCTGGTCGTGTTGCAGGCGGGCGGGGGTGCTGCGATAGGCCATGGGCTGAGTCCTGATGCGCAATATTTGATCAGTGAATCAGGATTCAGACCTTGAGGCAGGGGGTAGAATGGTCACAGGTGAGGCTTTTTCAGCCTTCGACATTGCCGATCACGATCACCTTGATGACAAAGCCGACCACACCCAGGCCCAAACCAAAAAACAACACCATGGTGCCGTAGCGCCCGGCTTTGGATTTCTTTGCCAGATCCCAGACGATGTAACCCATAAAGCCTACCAGAGCGAAAATCATCAACGGCATGGCGAGCGCTTCAAATTGTTGGTAATCCAAACAGTTCTCCAAATTGGTGAGTGACGCCATTATACCTGCTACAGGGTCGCCGCCGTGTGACAGGTCGTCGCAGTGCTGCCACTCAGCTTTGGTGCAGGTGCCCGAGTGGCAGTTCGGTGCTGCTGATGATCTGATTCAGCACGAAACTCGAGCGCACGCTGGACACGCCGTCGATGCGGGTCAGACGACCCAGTAGAAATTGCTGGTAATGCTCCATGTCCGGCACCACTACCCGCAGCTGATAATCGGCGTCCATGCCGGTGACCAGGCTGCAGTCAAGCACCTCGGGGCAGTCTCGAATGGCGCTTTCAAAGCCGCTAAAGCGTTCCGGGGTATGCCGATCCATGCCGATCATGACAAAGGCCGTCAGCGTCAGGCCGATTTTTTTCGGATCAAGCAAAGCGACCTGACGGCTGATATAGCCGCTGTCTTCCAGTTGCTTGACGCGTCTGGAGCAGGGCGATGGCGACAGGCCAATATGCTCGGCGAGTTCCTGGTTGCTGATCCGTGCATCATGCTGCAGGGCTGCGAGAATCCTCAGGTCGTAACGGTCAAGATTGTGCTCAATCATGCGAGACTCCGTTTTTATTGCTCAATAATATTAATATACGAGAATATATTGCAGGAGTTCGCCCGATATATGCAATCTTAGGCAAGAAATGGCGTGGCAAGCGGGCTATGATGGCTCCACGTTCAAAGCCGAGGCCGGCTTGTCCAGCCTGCTCCCCCACAAGGGGCTCAGGCGGCGACAGTTTCTCACCGAATCTGTCGCCAACCGGTCACCCAGCCCACAAGGTTTCGGGATACAGGCAAGCTTCCACCCGATGCGATGAGGACACACAAAAACGGCTGAGCTTGAGAGGGCTCGGCCGTTTTTGTGAGCGGCCGGCCAGGCGTGGCCGGCGAGGTGCGGCCGATACGCGGACTCACACCGGATCGGTATGAATCAACACGTCGGCCTGCGGAAAGCGCTCAACGATCCGGTCGCGCACCCGCTCGCCCAGATCATGCGCTTCGAGCAGCGGTGTTTGAGCGGAAATTTCCACGTGCATCTGCATAAACCAGTCGTGACCGGATTGACGGCTGCGAAAATCATGCACATTGACAATGCCTTCGACCGATCGCGCCAGGCTCAGCGCTTCATCGCGCACCTCGTCGGACAGCTCTCTGTCCATCAGGATCTGCACCGCATCGCGACCAATCTGTACCGCGCTATAGGCAATGAACAGCGCAATGGCCAAGCCAAAAAACGCATCGGCCCGTTGAATGCCGTAGGCCGCCAGCAGCAAGGCGACGATGATGCTGGCATTGAGCAGCAGGTCGGAGCGGTAGTGCAGCGAGTCGGCGCGAATCGCAGTGGAGCCGGTGCGTTTGATCACATAGCTCTGAATCATCAGCAGGCCCAGGGTGGCGACAATCGAAAAGACCATCACGGCAATGCCTAGCCAGGCGCTGTCCAGTGGCCTGGGATGCAGCAGGCGATCAATGCCCTGCAGCAGGACCAGCACCGCAGATCCGGTAATGAAGGCGGATTGCGCGAGCCCAGCCAGGGCCTCAACCTTGCCGTGCCCGAAGCGGTACTCATGGTTGGCAGGCTTCAATGCATAGCGTACGGCGAACAGATTGATAATGGACGCGGCCGCGTCCATCAGCGAGTCGATCAGCGAGGCGAGCAGGCTGACCGAGCCGGACATCAGCCAGACGCTGCTTTTCAACGCGATCAGTATCAGCGCTACCGTCACTGACGCGTACGTGGCCAGTTTTAGCAGGCGCCCGCGCTCTTCAGGTTTCAATGCGGTGGTGGTGTCCATTACGCCCTCGGCGGCAGGCCGAGCAAGGCCAGTTGCTGATGATCAGGCTGACTGATCTGCCGAGCCTGCTCCAGCGGCAGGTCCAGGCCCAGATCCTGCTTCAGAATTGCCTTGAGCTTCAACGGGTCAACCTGACCCTGGGCATCCAGCGCGTCGTGCAGACGTTCGGGTGCCAGTGTGTAATTGGCGTCAGGCAGGTAGATGGCGCCAGTGGCGAAGTCCACGGCAAAGGCGATCGCGCCAGGAATGAAGTAAAACAGCAGGCCGATGGCGTTGAGAATAGCCACGCCGGAATCGATCTGACCACTGATTTGTCCACGCCGCTCCGGATAGAAGAGGGTACCGCAGGCGGCCAGTTGCGTGGTCATGGCGGTAGTGAGCAGAATGGCGGCTAGGGGTTTCAGGCGCATGGCGAGGCTCTCATACTGGTTGATTGGCAGGGTTGATCATCGCTAGCTGACCGGGTGATTTAGCAGCTGAGCATAGCAGAGGGGCTATAATAGCGCTTTTGCCCCGAGTGCTTGAAGACAATGATCGATCTTCCCGTTGCCAGCGTGTTGGATGAGCTTGATCGGGCGCTGGCCGAGCATCCCTGTGCGGTCCTGCAGGCGCCGCCCGGTGCCGGCAAGACCACGCTGGTGCCGTTGGCGCTATTGAACAGCCACTGGCTGGCAGGACAAAAAATCATTCTGCTGGAACCGCGCCGGCTAGCTGCGCGCGCCGCAGCCGAGCGGCTCGCGCAGCTGCTCGACGAGCCGGTAGGCCAGCGGGTCGGCTATCGCATCCGGCTGGAATCCCGGGTCAGTGCGGCCACGCGGATTGAAGTGGTGACCGAGGGCATCCTGCAGCGCATGTTGCACAACGATCCCGAACTGCCTGGTGTGGGACTGGTGATCTTCGACGAATTCCATGAGCGCAGTCTGGATGCGGATCTGGGGCTGGCGCTGTGCCGCCAGACCCAGCAATACCTGCGCGAGGATCCGCCGTTGCGCCTGCTGGTCATGTCCGCCACTCTCGATGCGCACGCGGTCAGCCAATTGCTGGATAACGCGCCGATGGTCAGTAGCCAGGGTCGGCAGTATCCGGTGGCGCTGCGCTATGCGGGCGGCGCACCGGTGGGTCAGCCAGTGGAGCCGCGGGTGGTGCAAACGATCCTGCAGGCGCTGGGTGAGGAGGGTGGCAGTCAGCTGGTGTTTCTGCCTGGCACCGCGGAGATCCGCCGGGTGCAGAGCCAGTTGCAGGCGCAGCTGGGGGCGCAAACCGATGTGCTGATTACGCCGCTGTACGGCGAGTTGGATCTGGCCGCCCAGCGCCGCGCCATCAGCCCGGCGCCGCAAGGACAGCGCAAGGTCGTGCTGGCCACATCCATTGCGCAAACCTCGCTGACCATTGAAGGCATTCGCGTGGTCATCGATGCCGGACTCTCGCGCCTGCCGCTGTTTGATCCGGTGTCCGGCCTGACGCGCTTGCAGACGCGTCGCGTGTCCCAGGCGGCGGCAGAGCAGCGCGCCGGGCGTGCCGGGCGCCTGGAGCCGGGCGTCTGCTATCGCTTATGGTCGGCTACCCAGCAGGAGCAAATGGCGGCGCAGGATCAACCGGAAGTGCTGCAGGCCGATCTGGCGCCTCTGGCATTGCAACTGGCGCAGTGGGGCATACAGCAGCCGGACGAGCTGGCCTGGCTTGATCAGCCTCCAGCGGCGGCCTTGCAGCAAGGTCGCGAATTGCTCGAGATGTTGGGTGCCCTGCAGCGTGCCGACGACGGCTGGCGGCTGACCGAGCATGGCCTGGCCATGGCCGGCTTGCCGATGCATCCGCGCCTGGCGCATATGTTGCTGCGCGGACAGGCCATGGGCCTGGGGCTGTTGGCCTGCCGGCTGGCGGCGATTGCCGGCGAGCGGGATCTGCTGCGCGGCGTGCAGGATGCGGATGTGGCCAGACGCATGGCCCTGTTTGACCAGCCCCGGGCGGATGCGGACGTTGATCGCGGGGCCTTGCAGCGAGCCCGGCAACTGGCCGGCCAGTGGCAACGCTTGATACACAGTGTACCGGTCACTCCGGTCAACAACCCCGAGGATGAGGTCTGGCAAGGAGTACTGCTGGCCATGGCCTATCCGGACCGGATTGCCCAGCGACGCACCGAAGGTATGGAGTATCGCCTGGCCAACGGCCGTTCGGCGGCTTTCGGCGAAACCGATGCCCTGCAAAAGCATGCGTGGTTGGTGGTGTCGGCGCTGGGCGGCCATGCCGCGCAGCGCAACGTCAGAATCTTTATGGCCGCCGCCCTGGATGCGGCTTTACTGGCCAGGTACGTGCCTGAACTGCTCAGCCAGAAGGACACCCTGGAATGGGATGCGCGCAGTGAAAGCCTGATTGCCGAGCGTCAACAGCGCCTGGGTGCACTGATCTTCAGCCGTCAGGCCCTGCCGGACATGGATCCGGATGCGCGCAATCGAGCGCTCTGTGAAGTGGTGCGCCGGCAGGGACTGACTCTGTTGCCCTGGACGCCGGCGTTGCGGCAATGGCAGGCGCGAGTGGTGTTGCTGCGGCAGTTGGATATGCATGCCGCCGGCCGTAGTGACTGGCCGGACCTCAGTGATACAGCCTTGCTGGATACGCTGGAAAGCTGGCTGGCGCCTTATCTGGGCAAGGTCCGACGCCTGGCGCATTTTGCCACTCTGGACTTGGCTTCGATCCTGGCCGGGCTGCTGCCCTGGCCCTTGCCGCGGCAGCTGGACGAGCAGGCGCCGACCCACTGGGGCGTGCCGACCGGCTCGCAGATTCGCATCGATTACAGTGAAACGCCGCCGGTCTTGGCGGTGCGCTTGCAGGAAATGTTTGGCAGCACCGATACCCCACGCATCGCGCAGAACCGCCAGGCGCTGCTCTTGCATCTGCTCTCGCCAGCCCAGCGTCCGGTGCAGATCACCCAGGATCTGGCCGGTTTCTGGCTGGGCAGCTATGCCGAGGTAAAAAAAGACATGAAGGGCCGCTATCCGAAACACTACTGGCCGGATGATCCGCTGCAGGCCGAGCCGACGTGCCGGGCCAAGCCCCGCAAGAGCTGAGTGTGCGCTTTGCAGGGCGGGAGGGAAAACGTACAATCGCCACCCCGCCCACCACCCGGAACCGCAATGGACAATACCAGCCAGATTCTCGAACGCAGCGCCGAGCTGTTTGCCGGCCAGCGCGTGCTGCTGGTCAATCCCACAGCAGACAGTCTTACGGTGCAATTGCCCGCGCAATGGCATGTCTGGACCTGGGATTATGCGGTATGGCGAGGCTTGCATGGCCAGCTGGATGCAGAGCATCTGAGTTTTTCGCATCTGTGCCCGGCGGCCAGTGATCTGGATGCGGCGGTGCTGGTCATGCCCAAGGCGCTGGAGCGCGCCGAATATGCCCTGGCGCAAATCGCCCCGTTGCTGCAGGCCGGTTGCCCGCTGTACCTGGTTGGGGAAAAGAAGGGCGGGATTACCCGCGCGGAAAAACTGTTGCAGCCGTATGCCGAGCACGCAGAAAAGCTCGATTCCGCCCGGCATTGTCAGCTGTGGCGGGCGCAGCTGAAGGGTCAATCGGCGCCCTTCGTCCTGGCCGACTGGCAAAAGCAATTTACCCTTGAATTCAACGACCAATCGGTCGAGCTGGTCAGCTTGCCTGGGGTCTTCAGCCATGGCCGCCTGGACGAGGGCAGCCAGCTGCTGCTGGAAGAGACCCGGCCGCTGCCGAAGGGCAAGGTCCTGGATTTCGGTTGCGGGGCAGGGGTGCTGGCCACGGTGCTGTCGCGGCGTAATCCGCAGAGTCAATTCGAGTTGGTGGACGTGGATGCCCTGGCCCTGTACTGCGCAACGCAAACCCTGCAGCGCAACCAGGTCGACGCTGAGGTCTACCCCTCCGATGGCCTGAGTGATGTGCATGGCCGTTTGGCCGCCGTGGTCAGCAACCCGCCGTTCCATACCGGGATCAAACATGACACCAGCATTGCCGAGCGTTTCTTCGAACAGGTCACGCGCCACCTGTTGCCACGCGGGGAACTGCGTATTGTCGCCAACGGATTTCTCAAGTACCCGGCGTTGATCGAAGCGCATATCGGCCCCTGCCAGGTCCTGCGTGAAAACAATCGCTTCAAGGTCTATTCGGCCAGCGCCCCGGGTTGACCGTCTCGGGACTGCGCGTTATATTCTCGCCCGTCTTAGGGGAGTAGTCTCTCTATGCAGGCCCTCGCGGCCTGCACTGGCAAACGTCAACATACTTGGTCCACAGACCATGGCGTTTGCGACCTGCAGCCGCGCCAGCGGCTCCGGTTTGACGAGACCTATGACATGCGCACACCAGCCGAGGGCGGAGGTGGACGCATGTCATTGGTTTGTCGATCCGCCCTCTCCTGGAACCTGCGTGGAAGCTTTTCTTGTTGCAACCGGCATTGTGGCGCTGGCCGAAATCGGCGACAAAACTCAACTGCTTGCCTTGTTGCTCGTCCTGCGTTTCCGTCGCCCCTGGCCTATCGTGCTGGGTATTTTCGTTGCCACCGTGGCCAACCACGCGCTGGCTGGCGCCCTGGGCCAGCTGGTCAGCAACCTCCTCAGTGATACCTGGCTGTACGGCCTGCTGGCCATTTCCTTTATCGCGGTCGCCGGCTGGACACTGATTCCTGACCAACTCGACGAGGACGAAACCCCTGCCATCAGCCGTTACGGCGCCTTTTTCGCGACACTGGTGGCGTTTTTTATCGCGGAAATGGGCGACAAGACCCAGATCGCCACGGTGGTGCTGGCAGCGCAGTTCGATGCCTACCTGTGGGTGGTGCTGGGCACCACGCTGGGCATGATGCTGGCCAATGTACCGGTGGTCTTTATGGGCAATGCGGCGGCCGGCAAGTTGCCGCTGGATCTGATTCGTCGGGTTGCTTCGAGCGCGTTCCTGCTGATGGGGTTGTATGCGGCGTGGCTGGCGTTCACAACAGTTCAAGGCTGAGCAGCCACTCACCTGCCCAGCCATAGGCGGCCGACAGCGGGTCAGGGTTCGGTCGCACAAATACGATAAACATTCTGACTGGAATGGTTCACTATGTTGCCACTCAGTCTGTTTGTTGAGTCAGTCGAACAAGGGGAATGCAATGACCGATGATAGCTACACACCGCCGAAGGTCTGGACCTGGGACAAGGACAGTGGGGGCAAGTTTGCCAATATCAATCGACCGATTGCCGGCCCGACCCATGACCAGCCGCTACCCGTAGGCAAGCACCCACTGCAGTTGTATTCGTTGGCCACACCGAACGGCGTCAAGGTCACCATCCTGCTCGAGGAGTTGCTGGCCCTGGGTATTAACGAGGCAGAATACGACGCGTATCTGATCAATATCGGCGAGGGCGATCAGTTTGGCAGCGGTTTTGTCGATATCAACCCGAACTCGAAGATCCCGGCGCTGATGGATCACAGCATGGACCCGCCGCTGCGGCTGTTCGAGTCGGGGTCGATCATGCTCTACCTGGCTGACAAGTTCGGCGCCTTTATTCCCCAGGATGTGGCCGGGCGTGCCGAGTGCCTGAACTGGTTGTTCTGGCAGGTGGGCAGTACCCCCTTTCTGGGTGGCGGTTTTGGCCATTTTTACGCCTATGCACCGGAAAAGTACGAGTACCCGATCAACCGTTACACCATGGAGGTCAAGCGGCAGCTGGATGTGCTCAATCGGCAACTGGCTGACCACCCTTATATTGCCGGTGACCAATACAGTATCGCCGATATGGCGATCTGGCCCTGGTATGGCGGTGTGCTCACTAATCAGGTTTACGGCGCCGCCGAGTTTCTTGACGCGCATAGCTATACCCACGTGCTGCGCTGGGTAGACCACGTCGGCCAGCGCCGGGCGGTCCAGCGTGGGCGCATGGTCAACCGCAGCTGGGGCGATGCCTCCGAGCAGCTGCCCGAGCGCCACGCCGCCAGTGACTTCGACGCGCTGGGCAAGTGACCAGCCATGTGTGAATTGATGGGCATGAGCGCCAATGTGCCGACCGATATCTGCTTCAGTTTTTCCGGGCTGATGCAACGCGGTGGGCGCACCGGGCCGCATTGTGATGGCTGGGGTGTGGCCTTCTATGAAGGCGGCGGCTTGCGGTGTTTCCATGATCCGCAGCCTTGCCACAGCTCGGCCATCGCCCAGTTGATCGAGAGCTACCCGATCAAGTCGGAAAATGTCATCTGCCATATTCGTCAGGCGAATGTCGGGCGGGTCAGCCTGGCCAACACCCACCCGTTCAGCCGCGAGCTCTGGGGTCAGTATTGGACCTTTGCCCACAACGGCCAGATGCCCGCTTTCAGCCCCCAGGCGGGACCCTTTCAGCCCGTGGGCAGTACCGATAGCGAGGCACTTTTCTGCGATGTGCTCAATCGCCTGCGCGCCGAGTTCGAGCAGCGGCCGCCACTGGCAGAGCTGATGGCGGCGATCACCCATGCCTGTGCGCTGTATGCCAGCCAAGGTGTCTGCAATCTGCTGATCAGCAATGGCGACTGGCTGTTTACCCTGTGCACCAGCAAGCTGGCCTGGATTACCCGGCGCGCACCCTTTGGTCCGGCGCAGTTGAGTGATCTCGAGCTGGCGGTAGACTTCAAGGAGCACACCACGCCGGATGATGTGGTCACGGTGATTGCCACCGAACCGCTGACCAATAACGAGTCCTGGCACGCCTATGCGCCGGGTGAGTGGCGTCTCTGGCAGGGCGGTGAAACGCTGTTGCAGGGGATTGTTGCGCCGCGCGATCAGCGAGAAACCGAGCGCATCTGACACGCCTGGCGCTGCGCGGTGATGCAGGCGATAGCGCTTGAGTTCAGCCAGGGCGGGCAGAGCAAGCATGCACAAAAAGCCCACCTTCGAGGCGGGCTTCTGCTGGGTACCCTTGCTGCCCGAGTCAGGCAGGACTGATCGGTCCTCCTGGTCTTCTTCAATGACGCCAGTCCGGGCATTGATCTTGA